>NZ_JAEQCF010000037.1:39425-102981 GCF_020738625.1 Microcoleus sp. PH2017_09_SFU_O_A | reverse complement strand
CTTTGAGGGACGGCTCCTTTGCTCTCTCTATCAATAGTGAGAGTATTGCTATCGCGTATGCCCTGTTTGTCCAGGGTTGTGCAGCGTAACACCGTCAGCACCACACACCACAAAAACCAACTTTCCCCTAAAATCAAAACAGTCTACCCGCAACCAACAAAGCGCTACCTGTGGCAAACTCAACTGAACCCAACAATCCAGAGATAACGAGTCAGCTTGCGCGATCGCCTCTGTACGAACTATCATTGCAGCTCAAAGGTCGAATGGTGCCCTTTTCCGGGTGGGAGATGGCCGTGCAGTACGCAGGTATCACCAGCGAACACCAAGCAGTACGCCAGCAAGCAGGAATGTTCGACATTTCCCACATGGGAAAATTCTGTTTGAGAGGGAAACAGGTAATAGAAAAATTTCAACCCTTAGTACCGTCAGACTTAAGTCGGTTGCAACCAGGACAAGCTCAATATACAGTCTTATTAAATGACAAAGGCTGCATCCTAGACGACATTATTTTCTACTGCCAAGAACCCGATGGAACCACGGGCGAAGAACGTGCAGCAATCATTGTCAATGCCGCCACTCGCATCACAGACAAAGCCTGGATTCTCACCCACTTAGACTTAAGCGAACTTATTTTTACCGACATCTCGGAAGACCAAGTTTTAATTGCAATTCAAGGCCCGGAAGCTGTTAACTGTCTCCAGCCTTTTGTCGAAGATAACCTCGCACCAATTAAAGCTTTCGGACACTTAGAAACTAAGTTGTTGGGACAGCCGAGTTTTATCGCCAGAACAGGTTATACTGGCGAAGATGGATTTGAAATCATGGTGGATACAGAAACCGGAAAACAAGTCTGGCAAAAATTCCTAGATGCTGGCGTTGTTCCCTGCGGTTTGGGTGCGAGAGATACTTTGCGTTTAGAAGCAGCAATGGCACTTTACGGTCAAGATATCGATGACAATACTACACCTTTAGAGGCTGGATTGGGTTGGGTAGTTCACCTCGATAGCAAAGGCGATTTTATTGGGCGCGAGGTTTTGGAACAGCAGAAAGCTACGGGAGTATCGAAGCGGTTGGTAGGTTTGGAAATGCAGGGGCGGCACATTGCGCGTCATGGCTATCCGATAATAGTTGCAGGGGAAAAAGTAGGAGAAATTACTAGCGGTACATTATCGCCTACTTTGAATCGGGCGGTAGCCCTCGCGGTTGTTCCGGCAAAATTAGGTAAAATTGGCCAGCAGTTAGAAGTTGAGATTCGTGGGAAAAATTACCCGGCTACGGTGGTGAAAAAGCCATTTTATCGATCGCCAAATCGCCCAAATTAAATAACGTTCGATCGGGTGAATGTCAAAGTCAAAAAATAGACTCAACCCGATGGTTTTAAGTGCTTCGAGGGCGAAATTGGATGCTTCGGTGGTTGATTTGATTTGTTTGACACACTCAAGTGCGATCGAGGATTACAAAAAAGGTTGAATTCTATGTCACAAGCCGAAAAAAATGAAGTTGAGTTAGTTTCTGCCGTGGGTATCGATTATAGCAAATTGCGAGATTTAGTGGCAGCTAACAAGTGGGAAGAAGCCGATCGAGAAACCCTGAGAGTGATGTTGAAGGTGGCGGGTACGAAACAAGAATGGCTGGATACAGAAAGTATTGAAAAATTCCCCTGCGAGGACTTGCGTACCATTGACCAACTTTGGGTAAAATATTCTAAAGGTCACTTCGGCTTTAGCGTGCAGAAGCTTATTTATCAAAGTCTGGGGGGAACCAGTGGATATAATAGCGAAGTTTGGGGCAGGTTTGGCGATCGTGTGGGTTGGAGACAAAAGAATCAATGGGTCTACTACGAAGACATCACTTTTTCAGAGAAAGCACCTGAAGCTCAGCTTCCAGTTTTAGATTGTTGGAATATTTGGGGGATTTGTTGGTGGTTTGATGGAGAGAGGGGAAGGGAGTGGGTGTCTATTCTCTCGCGTCGAGACTTGTAGAGTTTAGCATTTAGGCATTTCAGGGTAATTGGGAATTGGGAATTGGTAAATTCATCGCAAGAAATATTTTTCCACTCTCCCCTCTCCCCCTCTCCCCCTCTCCGAATTCTCTCCCTCTCCTCTTTGTTCGAGTGCCGATTTGCGGGCGTTGGTCTAAAATCAATACAGTCGTCCTCTGCTGCCTTGCTTTCGGCAAGATTTAAGCATACTTACCCTGCAACCTCATAATAATCCTTGTGCCTAACGCTTCCCAGAACCGCCAAGAGCTGGATCTGAAGACCATATTTCCATTTGAGCTAGATAACTTTCAGAGAGACGCGATCGCCGCCCTCGATGCAGGTAAATCCGTTGTCGTGTGTGCTCCCACGGGCTCAGGGAAAACTTTAATCGGCGAATACGCCATCCATCAAGCACTCTCAAGAGGGCGGCGCGTCTTCTACACCACTCCCCTCAAAGCTCTTTCCAACCAAAAGCTGCGCGACTTTCGCAATCAATTTGGAGATGAGATGGTAGGTTTGCTGACGGGCGACATCTCCTTCAATCGAGATGCGCCGATTTTGGTGATGACTACCGAAATATTTCGGAATATGCTCTACGGTACGCCGATCGGCGCTGTCGGTGCTTCTCTCACCGGAGTCGAAACCGTGGTGCTCGACGAGTGTCACTACATGAACGATCGCCAGCGGGGTACAGTCTGGGAAGAATCAATCATCTATTGTTCCAGCGAAATTCAACTCCTCGCCCTCTCAGCAACCGTTGCTAATAGCGACCAACTTACAGACTGGATTAACAAAGTCCACGGGCCCACAGAGCTTGTCTACTCAGACTTTCGGCCAGTGCCGCTACAATTCCACTTCGCCAATCAAAAAGGGATATTTCCCCTGCTAGACGAAACCGGCAAAAGAGCTAATCCGCGATTAGTCCCCAAAAAGAAGCAGCAAAAATCAGAAAGAGGTAGCATTCCGACTCCCACTTTGACCGATGTTTTGTCTCGGTTGGACGATCGCGATATGCTACCAGCAATTTACTTCATCTTCAGCCGTCGCGGGTGCGACCAAGCAGTAGCAGAAGTAGGCAATTTCTCCCTAGTTAACGCAGCCGAAACAGCCGAACTCAAACGCATTATTGACGATTTTTTACAGCGCAACCCAGAAGCAGAACGTTTCGGTCAAAAAGAAGCACTTTTAAAAGGCATCGCCGCCCACCACGCAGGCATTTTGCCCGCCTGGAAAGGTTTAGTAGAAGAACTTTTTGGCAGAGGTTTGATTAAAGTCGTATTTGCCACCGAAACCCTCGCAGCCGGGATCAATATGCCCGCCCGCACCACCGTCATTTCCACCCTGTCCAAACGCACCGACAAGGGACACCGACTGCTAAACGCTTCAGAATTCCTACAAATGGCCGGTCGGGCAGGTCGCCGGGGCATGGATGAGCTGGGGCACGTGGTCGCAGTTCAGACCCGCTTTGAAGGCGCAAAGGAAGCCTCCTATTTGGCAACAGCCAAAGCCGACCCCCTTGCCAGTCAGTTTACGCCCAGCTACGGCATGGT
Source organism: Microcoleus sp. PH2017_09_SFU_O_A (assembly GCF_020738625.1). NCBI lineage: Bacteria > Bacillati > Cyanobacteriota > Cyanophyceae > Oscillatoriales > Microcoleaceae > Microcoleus > Microcoleus sp. PH2017_09_SFU_O_A. The sequence continues at coordinate 99,450 of NZ_JAEQCF010000037.1, read as the reverse complement.
GCTGAATTTGCTGCAAACTCACACGCTTGAGGAAGCTCAAGAGTTGGTAGAACGCAGTTTTGGTCAATACCTTTCTACCTTGTACTTGCAGCCGCAGCAATCAGAATTAGATCGGTTGCAAACAGAATTAGCGGTGCTCGAAGAGTCCCTAGCCGCCGGAGGTAATGTCTCTACCCTGGAAAAACAACTCGCCCATTACGAAAAATTGCAGGGAAGGCTCAAAGAAGACAAACGTTTGCTGAAAACTCTATTGCAGCAAGCAGAAGAAACGCGAATTAAGGAGATGTCCGTAGCTGTAGCTTTTGCAGTGCTAGGCACGGTTCTGAGTCTGAAGGGCAAACACGTCCCGACAGCCAAACGATCGCACACAACCCCAGTCCCCGCCGTACTGGTTGCCAAAATCCCAGGTTCCGGCCAAGCACCTAATTTGGTATGTTTGGGCAAAGACAACCGCTGGTATATCGTCGCGATTAGCGATGTCGCCACCCTCCACGCCCAACTACCCCGCTTGAGTGTCGCAGATGGCTTAAACCCGCCTCCGGAATTGACCCTGAGACTCGGCCAGTGTCGCTTGGGAAGTGAAGAAACTGTGGCAATTGCTCAATCGATCCCAGAATTGCCCGCACCGGAACCGAGCCCAGAGGCGATCGAGCAACAGCAGAAAATCGTCGCCCTCGAAGATAAACTAGAAATTCACCCTGTTCTCGAATGGGGCAATCCCGGTACTTTGCTCAAGCGCCAGCGCCGCCGCGAAGAATTGAAAAAAGAAATCCGCAAAGCCGAACAAGACTTAGAAAAGCAGCGAGCTCGCTACTGGGAGCAATTTCTCAACTTAATTGACATCTTGCTAAATTTCGGATGTTTGGAAAGAGTAATTTCGGCAGATGGGAATCGAGATGACTCCTCCGACAGGTTGGTACCCACAATCTTGGGTCAAGCCTGCGCCGCCATTCGCGGTGATAATGAACTGTGGCTGGGTTTGTCTCTGATGTCTGCTGAGTTTGACGAACTCGACCCCCACCACCTCGCTGCTGCTTGCGCGGCCTTGGTTACAGAAGTTTCTCGGCCTGACAGTTGGACTCATTACTCGCTGTCGCCGGAAGTTTTGGCACCTTTGGACAATCTGCAAAAAGGCCTGCGCCGCCGATTGTTTCAAGTACAGTACCGCCACGAAGCTGCGATCCCGATTTGGCTGGAACGGGATATCGTGACTTTGGTGGAACAGTGGGCTCTGGGCGTGGAATGGCTGGAACTGATTAGTCACACGAGTTTGGATGAAGGGGATGTGGTGCGGATTTTGCGCCGGACTTTGGATTTCTTGTCTCAGATTCCTCATGTTCCTCACGTGTCGGATTCTTTGCGGAAGAATGCTTGTCGGGCGATGCAGTTGATCGATCGATTCCCGGTAAATGAAGCGGCAACTCAGTAAGGATCGCGAATTAAATAATTTACACATATTTGTGGGATGGGCGTCCCGCCCGTCCCACAAGAACAATAAAAATTGTAAGTTATTTAATTCTCATTCCTAAGGTTCGATCGTTCGGGAGCATCTCAGTTTTGCATTTATTATAGTGCGAGCGTCCCCGCTCGCGTATTGTACAATACGCGAGCGGGGACGCTCGCACTCAAAGAAAAAATGCTTTTTACAAAAATGAGATGCTCCCGATCGTTCGGAATGCGAGTCCTTCATAAATGCGGACTAAAGTCCTCACTACCAACCTTTTTTATGGCGATCGTTCGATCGCACCCGAGATCGGTTCGCTCGAATTCGATCCCATTGCAGGCGGGCGATCGCATATTTTCCTGATTTAGGTTGCATGACCTGATAAAAAATTGTATTGTGCGAGTTAATTGCTCGAAATTGTTATTGAAATTTTCCTAAGTGGTGTGGTGGGTAATTCTCGTGTCAATGCAACAAATCAAAAAGCCCGATAGAAATCCAAAAATTCGCTTTTTCACTTTCTTGCAAAGAGTCTTCATTGGCACTCTAGCGAGTACATTACTCAATCTCTCCATCCTATTTCCCTCTCCCAGTTTTGCGGAAGTAGTTCTGGGAGTTGTTCGCAGTTCCGAGAATTCCCCCGACTGGGTGAAGATTACCACGCGCCTCTGGGAAAGCGGCATTGCTTACAAACCAATCAATCTCGAAGACATCAAAAATTTGGCAGATTTAGCAGGCGTTAATGTGCTATTTTTGCCCAATATTGAAACTTTGAGTCCGGCACAAATTAAAGTTTTAGAAGCTTGGACAAAACAGGGCGGCCGCTTGATTGCTTCGGGCCCAGTCGGCCGCAGTTCCCCAGCCTTAGTACGTCAATCTTTACGATCGCTCCTCGGGGCCTATTGGGCTTTTCCGTTGACTCAGCGGGGGGCGGTGCAACCGCGCACCCGCTGCCGCGATCTCGCTTGTACCAGTTCAAGCAACTGGGTTCCCCCAGAACAAAAAAATGCCTCTGTTCAAGGCGGCGTCTTGATTCCCGCCGACGCGAACAGTCAAACCATCGCTACCTGGAAAGATAGTTCCGGTTCCTCCGCTGCGATCGCCACCGATCGCGCTACCTATCTCGGCTGGCGCTGGGGTAGCGACGGTTCCCCAAATATAGACACGGCTTGGCTGCGGGCCTCGATCGCCCGCTGGGGAGGAACTGTGGGTAGGCCTGTCGAGCCGCCAACAGCAGCCGCACCACCGCTGCCAAATCCCCCCTCCAGGGTCACGAGAAATACCCCCAGTTCGCCGCGCAATACTCCGCTGAGCCGACTTTCTCCTTCTCCCCCCCTTCCAGATCCCGTACCTGCAACTTTTACAGACCCTTCGGATCAGTCGGCGCCGGCGGGTTTGGACGTGCAGATAAATTCCAATAAGCCGATCGTCAGCATTGAAGCCTACTTGATGCGCCAAGAACTCACCAACCTCCTCGGCAGGTTTGAAAGCGCCCTGACAGCAGCTAATTCAGGCAATACCGCCGTCAATCTCGATGCTGCTATCCCCCCTCAATTGGTGGCGTCAAGCAACAGTGTCGGTGGGCCGCAGGCGAGTCGCCCGTTGGTTTTACCAGCAGCAACCACAGGGGCGATCGCCAAGGCCCGTCAGGTTTTGCAAAATTTTGACCAACTCCTGCAAGAGCAAAAATACGCTGAGATCAGGCAGCAGTGGGTGCAAGCGCGCCAGTTGCTCTGGCAAAATTACCCCCAGGAAGGGCAGCGCATTGGGGCGGAAATTCGCGCCGTTTGGCTCGATCGCGGTACGATCGTCGCAGCGCGATCGGAACAGGGTTTGGCCGCTGTGTTCGATCGACTTGCCGCCGCCGGGATCAATACCGTTTTCTTTGAAACTTTAAATGCCGGATATCCGATTTATCCCAGTCAAGTTGCACCGCAACAAAACCCCCTCACAGTTGGCTGGGATCCTCTGGAATCTGCGGTTAAATTAGCCCACGAGCGAGGCATAGAACTGCACGCTTGGATTTGGACTTTTGCCACGGGCAATAAACGCCACAATACTTTAATTGGCAAACCTGGTTCTTATCCAGGTCCGGTACTTTCGGCCTATCCAAATTGGGCAAATATTGACAATAAAGGACGCACGCAAAACCCTAACGATGGTAAATTTTATCTCGATCCTGCAAACCCGGAAGCGCGGAATTATTTACTAAAAATTATCAGCGAAATTACCAGCAAATACAAAGTAGATGGTGTGCAATTAGACTACATTCGCTATCCTTTTCAAGATGACAATGCAGGTTTTGTCTACGGCTACGGTGCAGCAGCAAGGCAGCAATTTAAACAGTTAACTGGTACCGATCCGGTGAATATTTCGCCGAGTTCTGGCAATTTGTGGCGGCAGTGGGTTGAGTTTAAAACCAATCAAATTAATAGTTTTGTAGCTGAAGTATCTCAGCTTTTGCGGTCGAATTATCCTCGCACTATTCTGTCAGTTGCGGTGTTTCCCCACCCCGAAAGTCAGCGGATTTACAAAATTCAGCAAAATTGGGAAGTTTGGGCCCGTCAGGGGATTGTAGACTTGATTGTGCCGATGACTTATGCTTTGGATACGAACCGACTTCAACGCATTACCGAACCGCTAGCAAAGGAACAAATGCTCGGTTCAGCTTTAATTTCTCCCTCGGTTAAGTTGTTGACACTCCCGGAAGTTGTGGCGATCGACCAAATTCAAGCTTTGCGCGATTTGCCGACTGGGGGCTATGCTATTTTTGCGGTGGAAAGTATCAGCAGCGGGATGCAGAGCTTTTTTAACCGGACTCAAGGTGTCAGAGTGCGATCGTCTACGAGGGCTTCGCTAACGACTTCTGCTTCCGAACCAATTCCTTACCGCCAGCCCTTTGCAGCAGCAGCTTCGCGCTATACTGCTCTCAAGCAGGAATGGAGTTTTTTGTTGGCTAACAATCAGTTGCGGGTGTCGGAATCTGAATTGAAAGTTCTCAAAAGTCGATCGGAGGAATTGGGTGTTGCCTTGAGCAGATTGGCTGCAAGTCCTTCTGCCGAAAGCTTAACAACTGCTAAAAGATTGTTGGCGAGTTTTGAAGCTCAATTTCAGTCTTCCATGCGCTTGCATTCTGGGCAAAATAGCTATCAGGTGCAAACTTGGCAAAATCGTTTGGAAAGCTTGGATATGCTGTTGCGTTACGGCGAAAGGGTGGAGTTGAATCGCAGGTAAATACAGGTGTTTCGGGTGCCGGTGGCTGCGGATAGTGCGATCGTACCCAATCACCTGCATCGATAGTTCTCCAAAAACTTTCTCTTGAAATACGCTAGATTAATTTAAATTAATACCCTGGACAGTTGTCAGTACGGACAATATCTGCATAACAGTTATACCAATCTGCATTTCCCGCAACAAGTAAGTAGGTTATCAAAAAAAACCTGATTCTCTTGTCAGGGCTGGTGTCGGTTAAAATTCTATGATAGAAGCTAGTAGAGCAGCGCTTTCACCCGCCCAACTGATGTAATCTTTATTTGTAACCACCTACTTATGCCGCGGACATCTCTATTGCGTGTCCGAAGACCGGAAGGCAAGCGATCCGATCGCGATCGCCAACACCCAGGATTGCTTCGCACTCGCAAGTCAGGTTAAAAAACTCTAATTGTGCAGTCACGAGGGAAGTCCTCAAAACTCTCAAAAGGCGATCGCCAACACTTTTATGATGAGTCAGGAACCGGATTTGAGACAACTCCCTCCTGTATCGCTCCAAGACTTTAAGATCTACTAATTTCCACGACCAATTTCAATTATTTTTAGGATGAATATGTTTCCTAAACCGCTGAATCGCTTTGCTACCAAAATTATCGGCAAAGCTCCATTACAAACTGTGCTCGTGCTTCCTTTTTTAGTGCAAATTGTTGGCACAGTAGGAGTTGTAGGTTGGCTGTCGTTCCAAAACGGTCAGCGGGCTGTTAACGATGTGGCCGCTCAGTTGCGGGGAGAAATTAGCGCTCGCATCAAAGACCGCATTGAAAATTATATGTCAATTCCCCACATTGTCAATCACCTGAACGTTCAAGGCGTAAAATTGGGGCAATTGAACCTAGAAGACAAACAAAAACTCGAACTTCATTTCCTCGAACAAATTCAATATTTTGATTCAATCAGCATCATTTATACAGGCAAAGAAAATGGAGACCACTCAGGAGCAATCCGCACTAAAGATCGGATTCTGATATCTGCTGCTGACAGCTCGACTGGCAATAAATTAGCTCGATATACTGCTGACCCTCAAGGAAAACGCGTTAAATTAATCGAAATTTCTCCCGAAAAATACGACCCGCGAGTTCGTCCTTGGTACATAGCAGCGGCGCTAGCCAAAAAGCCTGTTTGGACTCCAATTTATACAGACTTCTTGACCAGAGAACTGGCAATTACTGCTTCTTTGCCTATCTACGACAATGATGGTAAGCTGTTAGGAGTAGCTGGCAGCGATTTGCTGTTTTCCAAAATCAAAGAATTTCTCGTCAGCCTCAAAATTGGCAAGTCGGGACAAACTTTTGTGATGGAGCGATCGGGGATGTTAATTGCCACTTCAAAGCCGGGTAAAGAATTTGCAGTACAAGGTAAAGAAGCAAAACGCATCAAAGCTTCAGCCAGCGAAAATCCGGTAATTCGCCAAACTGCACAGCATTTAGATAAATTCTACCAAAGCTTAGCTAAAATCAATAATTCTCAACAGCTTACCTTTGATGTTGACGGTCAGCGAAATTTTATTCAGGTAACTCCTTTTCAAGACGATCGAGGGTTGGATTGGCTGATTGTGGTAGTTGTACCCGAGTCAGACTTTATGCAGCAAATTAATGCCAATACCCGCACCACTTTTTTGCTGTCCGTTGCAGCTTTGATTGGGGCGACCATTCTTGGGATTCTGACTGCTAAATGGGTGGTGCGGCCGATTTTAAAATTGAATGCGGCGGCGAAAGCTTTGGCACGCAATGAATGGGATACAAAGCTCGCTTTGAATCGCGAAGATGAACTCGGAGAACTTGCCGCTGCTTTCAACAGCATGGCAGAGCAATTGCAGCATTCATTTACTTCGCTCTCGGAAAGCGAAAACCGAGTCAAACAATTTCTCGATGCAGTACCGCTAGGCATTTTTATTGTCGAAAAAAATGGTAAACCTCACTACATTAATCCTATAGGAGAGCAACTTTTTGGTCAAGGAATCATAGCAGCAGATGCCGAAAATTTGCGCCAAGCTTACAAAGTTTATTTAGCTGGAACCCAGGAAATTTACCCGGCGGAACACGACCCTATTTTAAATGCTTTGCAGGGCAAAAGTGTCACTGTCGATGACATGGAAATCTGCTCCCGTGACAAAACTGTTCCCCTACAAGTTTGGGGAACTCCTATTTACGACGCCCAAGGACATATTATCTATGGGATGTGCGCCTTTCAAGATATTACGGAACGCAAACAAGCGGAGCAACTGTTAAAAGAATACAACCAAAACTTAGCAGTCCAAGTTGCAGAACGTACCGCCGCTCTTGCCAAGGCAAAAGAAAAGTTTTCTAAAGCTTTTCGTTCTAGTCCAAATGCAATTACGATCACGAGAATCAGTGACGGTCGCCACATAGAAGTTAATGAAAGCTTTTGCCGGATGATTGGCTACACGCACGACCAAATTATTGGTAAAACAGCCGTAGATCTAAATTTTTGGGCGAGTCTAGGAGAGCGCGATCGCATGATTCAAATGTTAAGAAACCAGACAGCCCTTCACAATTACGAGCTGAGATTTCGCAAAAAAAACGGTACAGAAAGAACGGCCCTGCTGTCTATTGAAACCATCGATATTGAGGGAGAAGCTTGTTTTCTCTCGATTTCGAGCGATATTACCGATCGCCAAAAAGCAGAAACCGCCCTCCGCGAAGCAGAAGAAAAATATCGCAACATTTATGAAAATGCTTTGAATGGCATTTTTCAAACTGCTGCTGACGGGACATACCTCAGCGCCAACCCCGCTTTAGCTGAACTCTACGGTTACGAATCGCCCGCAGAATTAATCGCAGCACAGCCGAATTTCAAGAACCAGCTTTACGTGAAACCCAACCGCCGCAGCGAATTTGTAGCGCTGATCGACGAGTACGGGATACTGTCTAACTTTGAATCGGAAATTTACCGCAAAGATGGTAGCATCATCTGGATTTCCGAAAATTGTCGGGCCGTGTGCGATCCCGCAGGAAATCTACTTTATCACGAAGGTTTTATTAAAGATATTACGGATAGCAAAGAAGCACAAATCAAAATGGAGCAGGCGAAAGAAGCCGCCGAAGCAGCCAACAAAGCTAAAAGTACGTTTCTCGCCAATATGAGCCACGAATTGCGATCGCCCCTGAACGCAGTCATCGGCTTTGCTCAAGTCATGATCCGCAGTAAAAATTTGTCTCCCGAAAATCAAGAAGATGTCGGGATTATCCTGCGGAGCGGCGAGCATTTGCTGACGTTAATTAACCAAGTTTTAGACTTGTCAAAAATTGAAGCTGGACGCACTACCATTAATGAAAAAAGCTTCGATTTATATCGAATCCTCGATGATTTAGAAGATATGTTTGCTCTCAAAGCTGAGGAAAAAGGCTTGCAATTAATCTTCGATCGAGATGCAGAAGTTCCCCATTACATTTCCACCGATGAAGTGAAATTGCGCCAAGTATTAATTAATTTGCTCAACAATGCAATTAAATTTACTTCACAAGGTGGAGTGTCGGTGCAAGTGAAAGGAGGAAAGCGGAATTTACACAAAAACAGCGCTGATGAAATGCCCGGCCGCTACTCGCTCCATTTTGAAGTTCAAGATACTGGTGCAGGCATTGCCACCGAAGAAATCCATCAGTTGTTTGAAGCATTTGTGCAGACAACAACGGGTAAAGATTCTCAAGAAGGGACGGGTTTAGGTTTAGCGATCAGCCGCCAGTTCGTGCAATTGATGGGAGGTGAAATTACTGTTAGCAGCGAGGTGGGCAAGGGTGCGCTATTTCAATTTGATATCCAAGTTCATCTGGTGGAAGCTAGTGATATTGAAAGTAAAAAAGCTCTACGTCGAGTTGTTGCCCTCGAACCGAATCAGCCACCTTACCGCTTGCTAATTGTGGACGACAAACCTTTGAACCGCCAACTGTTAGTAAAACTTCTCAGTCCGTTGGGATTTCTGTTGAGAGAAGCGAATAACGGTCAAGAAGCGGTGGATATTTTTAGGGATTGGGAACCGCATCTAATTTGGATGGACATGAGAATGCCTGTAATGGACGGGTACGAGGCAACGAAACAGATTAAAACTACAACTGGCGGGCAAGCAACGGCGATTGTTGCCCTGACTGCTAGTGTTTTGGAGGAAGAACGGGCGGTGATTCTTTCGACGGGTTGCGATGATTTTATGCGGAAACCGTTCCGAGAGGAAGATATCTTTGCGGCCATGGGGAAACATTTAGGAGTACGCTATATTTATGAAGAGCCAACAGAGGTCAGTATGGGGGGTGCGGGGGAGTCTAGTCAGGATGTGCTGACACCAGAGGCGATCGCCTCTCTTTCTCCAGACTGGAGGGTTCAATTCAAGCAAAATATTTTGAGTGTAGACATGGAGGCGATCGCCAGTTCGATCGCACAAATCGGCACTATCAACCCCTCTCTGGCAGCCGCGCTTCAAGATTGCATTAATAATTTTGAATATGACAGAATTTTGACCACAATCGATCGCAGCGAACAATAGTAAATACCGATGACTTCAACTTTGCAGAACACCAATCGAGCTAATATTTTAGTAGTGGACGACACGCCACAAAACCTGCGGCTATTGGCAGAAATTTTGAGCAATCAAGGCTATCAAGTTCGCCCAGTTCCTAACGGCAAACTAGCACTATCTGCCGCTCAAAAAATGCCCCCAGATATAGTTCTGCTGGATATTATGATGCCGGATATGGATGGCTATGAAGTTTGTCAGCGACTCAAAGATTCTGAAGTAACAAAAGACATCCCGGTGATTTTCATCAGTGCGATTAACGATGTGATGGATAAAGTTAAAGCTTTTGCAGTTGGGGGAGTGGACTTTATTACCAAACCTTTTCAGGTTGAAGAAGTTTTAGCCCGAATCGAAACTCATTTAAAAATTTGTTCGTTGCAACAAAGTTTGCAAGAAAAAAATCAAGATTTAGCAACTGCTATCTACCAATTGCAAGCGACACAAGAGCATTTGATTCAATCGGAAAAAATGGCGGCACTGGGACAACTGATTGCCGGCATTGCCCACGAAATCAATACTCCGCTAGGCATCATAGGTTCATCTATTGATAATATTTCTAATTTTTGGGACGAAAATTTAGAAAAAATGCCTCAATTTTTTCAACAACTTTCTGAAGAAAGCCAAGCTTGTTTTTTAGCTTTGCTGCACAGATCTACAAATCACGAAACGCTATTTACTAGCAGAGAAAAGCGCAAAATTAAGCAGCAGTTGCGTAACGAGTTGATGGCAGGAGGCATTGAAAATGCTGAAGAAATAGCGGATAGTTTAGTTGACATGGAGATTTACGATCGCATAGAAGAATTGTTGCCATTTTTTAAATTGCCGGATTGGGAAGTGGTTTTCAATACTGCTTACCAGTTTGCGAGCTTTAAGAAAAGTATTAGCCTGATCCAAAGAGCGACAGCCAAGTCGGGAAAAGTAGTATTTGCCTTAAAAAGCTACGCTCATTTCGATAGCAAGCAAGAAAAAGTGCAGGCGAACTTGCATGATGGCATTGAAATGGTGTTAACTCTTTATCAAAATCAACTGAAACACGGCATAGAAGTAGTCAAAAACTATGGAGATTTACCGAAAATCATGTGTTATCCGGATGACTTAAATCAAGTTTGGACAAATCTAATTCACAATGCCCTGCAAGCAATGGATTATAAAGGTATTTTGACGATTGAAACTAAGCAGCAAGAGACAAATCTTGTCCTCAAATTTACTGATGACGGCAAAGGTATTCCCCCAGAAGTTATTCCCAAAATTTTTCACCCATTTTTTACGACTAAATCTGCGGGGGAAGGTAGCGGTTTGGGATTGGACATCGTGAGAAAAATTGTTGACAAACATGAAGGTACAATTGCTGTAGAGTCGGTACCTGGACAGACAAGCTTTACAGTCTCCCTCCCAATCTATTAAACTAAACTTACACCTGTTAAAAAAAGAATGCCACTGTCAGCAAGCACCAAACCCCGATTGTCATCAGTGATACCCAATCGAACATCCCCAATCCTCCAATGCCAAAATGGTATTATCCGCAGGGGCTGATTCCCGATAGCGACAGGGGCTGTCTCGCTGACAAACATAAGATTTATTGCGATTGACCGGGTTTCTTTTGTGAAGTTCTATTAAAATAAAATAGGGGACATAGATAGTGCATCCTCGCCCGAAATCAATAACATAGAAGCAAGTCATGTCGGTAAACCCATTAAAATAATAGCAGAGAGCAAAAGATGAATAAGCCTGTAATTCTTTGCGTTGACGATGAACCCGATATCTTGAAGACTCTCAAGATGCAGCTCAAGAATGAATTTAAAGATGATTATTTTTACGAATTAGCTGAAAGTGGTGATGAAGCTTTAGATTTACTGGAGGAGTTTCCAGCAGAAGCTGAGGTGATTGTGGTTGTTTCTGATTGGCTGATGCCGGGAATCAAAGGTGATGAACTGTTAATTAGAGTTCACCAAAAATATCCTAAAATCGTTAAGGTGATGTTGACGGGGCAAGCGGATAAAGAGGCTCTTCAGCGGGCAGTAAAAGAAGCCGATTTATACTGCTGTTTGTACAAACCGTGGAAAAGTAAAGAGTTAATAGATACGATCAAATCTGGGCTGGCAAAGTTATTATGAAAAAACCTGTGATTGTTTGTATTGATGACGAACCGGATGTTTTGAACAGTTTAAAGATTGAACTGAAAAAGGCGATCGGGGATCGGTGTATTATTGAAACGGCTGAGGGCGGGGAAGATGCTTTAGAGTTACTGGAAGATTTGCAGGCGGATGAATACGAGATTGCGTTGGTGCTTTCCGATTATATTATGCCGGATATTAAAGGGGATGAACTGCTTAAAAAAATTCACGAACGATCGCCCGATACGCTGACTATTATGCTGACTGGGCAAGCTGATCTGGAAGCTCTGAGCAATGCTATAAAGTATGCTAAATTGTACCGTTACATCCCTAAACCTTGGCATAATGAAGATTTAAAATTAACGGTAGTAGAAGCAATTCACAGTTACTTGCAAGACCAAAAGTTAACAGATGAAATCCTGAAGCGGCAAGAAGTAAATGCGGCGCTGTCGGCGAGCGAAAGCCGCCTGAACCAATTTTTAGCAGCTCTGCCCGTGGGGGTATCTGTTTACAATCCCGACGGCTCGATCGCCTATTTCAACCAAGCAGCGCGGGATTTGCTGGGTGCAGACACTATCCCGGAAAGCACTGCGGAACAATTAGCTGCAACTTATCAACTTTATGTTGCCAATACTGATGAGCTTTACCCGCCGGACAATCTGCCAATTTTGCGCGCACTCAAAGGAGAATTTGTCAAGGTTGACGATGTAGAAATCCGTCAAGATGGCAAAATAATTGCGATCGAGATCAATACTACGCCAATTTTTGACGCTAGGGGAAATATTGTTTATGCGATCGCAGCTTTTCAAGATATTACCGATCGCAAACGAGCCGAAAGAATACTAGCAGATTACCAGCACACCTTAGAAACCAAAATAGACGAACGCACAGAACAACTGCAACAAGCCGCCTTAGCTGCTGAAGCTGCAAACAAAGCTAAAAGCACGTTTTTGGCCAATATGAGCCATGAATTGCGGACTCCTCTCAATTCCATACTGGGGTTTGCACAAATCATGGAAGGCAGCTCCAATTTTACTGTCGAAAACCACGAAAATCTGAGTATTATTCGTCGCAGTGGCGAACACTTGCTGGCCCTGATCAATGAAGTTTTAGACTTGTCAAAAATTGAAGCGGGGCGGATGATACTTGACCCTAAAGACTTCGACTTATACCGCTTGCTTGACGATTTACAAGATATGTTTCAAATGCGGGCAAAGAATCAAGAGGTTCAGTTGCTTTTTCAGCGAGAAAATGACGTTGCCCAGTATGTGCGAACCGATGATGTCAAACTGCGGCAAGTGCTGATAAATATTCTCAGCAATGCAATTAAGTTTACGGAACAAGGTTCAATCGTTTTAAGGGTTTCACAATTAGAAAAATCGAGAATAGTTGACTTATTGAACAGTCCAACAGCTTGCATTGATACTACAAAAAGTATTAGAGAGTTTGCCACCGATAGAAGTGATGTGGCAACTGTTGTGCCCAGAGATGAGCCTGATGATTTAACTGACGATCGGGTAATTTTCCTTCAGTTTGAAATAGAAGATACAGGCGTTGGCATTGCTTCGGAAGAATTGGGGAATATTTTCAAGGCATTTGTGCAAACATCTTCGGGTCAAAGAACTCAGAAAGGTACGGGTTTGGGATTGACGATTACCCGTCAATTTGTCCGGCTGATGGGAGGAGAAATCGTCGTAGAAAGTGAATTAGAACGCGGCACAAGTTTTAAATTTGAGATTCCAGTAGGTGTGGTTGATGTTGCTAATATTCCCGCCCCAGAAATTAACCGCGAAGTTACTGGGTTGGAACCAAATCAACCCTGGTATCGAATTTTAATTGTAGACGATCGCGAAGACAACCGCCAACTTTTAGTCAAAATTCTTTCTCCCTTGGGTTTTGGAGTGCGAGAGGCTAGCGATGGCTGCGAAGCAATAGAAATGTGGGAAAATTGGCAGCCGCATTTAATTTTGATGGATCTGCGAATGCCAGTGATGGACGGCTATGAAGCTACTAAAGAAATTAGGAACAGAATACAGCAGCAAGAGCGACAAGAAAAGGGCTCTGTGATTCCGAAGATTGTTGCTTTGACAGCTAGCACTATTGAAGAAAAACGATCGTCTGCTTTATCTATAGGCTGCGACGATTTTATTAGCAAACCTTTCCGCAAAACTGATATATTTGATACGCTCCACAAACATTTGGGAGTGAGGTACCTCTACTCTTACTCAACTGATTTTATCCTAACGGGCGATCGCCACAATCAATCTGACGCTCCCTCTAATGCTGCGCTTGCTTATTTGCCTGCACTTCCCGCAGAATGGATAGAAAACATGAGGCAGGTAATACGTAGCGCTGATTTTGACTTAATTGCGAGGACGATCGAGGAATTAAGGTACGATCATCCTGAATTTACCGAAATCCTCCAGGATCATCTCAATAATTTTGACTACCAAAAAATTCTCACTTTAATTGCCGAGGCATAAAAATAGCATAGTAGAGGTGACAGTTGACAGTTGACAGTTGACAGTTGACAGTTGACAGCTACCCATAGCTGTCGATAGAAGAGGATTGAAGCAATGAATCATTCTACCGTTACCCAAAAAAGTTGGTAAAAAAATCGGTTGAAATCTGATTTTTTACCAAAATTGTAGCAGCAAAGAGAGAAGCAAAAAAAACTCCGGGAAGCAAAATCATGAAAAAACCTGTGATTGTTTGTATTGATGACGAAGCTGATGTTTTGAACAGTTTAAAGATTGAACTAAAAAAGGCGATCGGCGATCGGTGTATTATTGAAACAGCCCAAGGAGGAGAAGATGCTTTAGAGTTATTAACAGATTTACAGGCTGACGAACACGAAATAGCTTTAGTTGTTTCTGATTATATCATGCCGGATATCAAAGGAGACGAACTGCTCCAAATAATTCATGAACGATCGCCCAATACGCTGAAAATTATGCTGACCGGTCAAGCAGATTTGGAGGCAATCAGTCACGCTATCAAGTATGCCAAGCTGTACCGCTACATCCCCAAACCTTGGCAAAAGGAAGATTTGAAGTTAACAGTAGTCGAAGCAGTTCACAGCTATTTGCAAGACCAAAAGTTGGCTGATGAAGTTATTAAGGGGCGAGAAGCAAACAAGCAGTTGCAGATAGCCAACCAGGAATTGTCGGCAAGCGAAAGCCGATTGAATCAATTTTTAGCAGCTTTGCCTGTGGGGGTATCTGTTTACAATCCCGACGGCTCGATCGCCTATATCAATCATACCACCGAGCAGTTGCTGGATGCAGATACTGGGTTGGCAGACAGTATGCTAGGCAACAGTGTTGAACAATTAGTTGCAAGTTCTCAATTTTATGACGCCGAAAACGATCGGCTGTATTTCCCTGAAAATTTTCCGATCTTGCGGGCGCTGAGAGGGGAATATGTCAAGGTGAATGAAGTTGAAATCCTTCAATACGGGCTGACAATCACTCTAGAAATAAGTGCCAAACCTATTTTTGACAGCAACGGAAATATTGTTTTTGCGATCGCAGTTATTCAAGACATCAGCCAGCGCAAAGAATTAGAAAATTTCCTATCAAATTACCAGCGTACCTTAGAAGCTGAAATTGTAGAACGCACAGAACAATTGCAAAAAGCTGCCTTCGCCGCCGAAGCAGCAAACAGAGCGAAAAGTACCTTCCTTGCCAACATGAGTCACGAGTTGCGTACACCTCTCAATGCCATACTCGGCTTTACTCAAATCGTCGAACCCAGCCCGAATTTGACAGTAGACGACAGAGAAAATCTCA
Organism: Microcoleus sp. PH2017_09_SFU_O_A; assembly: GCF_020738625.1. Taxonomy (NCBI): domain Bacteria; kingdom Bacillati; phylum Cyanobacteriota; class Cyanophyceae; order Oscillatoriales; family Microcoleaceae; genus Microcoleus; species Microcoleus sp. PH2017_09_SFU_O_A. The sequence continues at coordinate 84,309 of NZ_JAEQCF010000037.1, read as the reverse complement.
GAATTATTTATCGCAGCGGCGAACACTTGCTGACTTTAATTAATCAAGCTTTAGATTTGGCAAAAATCGAAGCGGGGCGGATGACACTTTTTCCGACTAACTTTGACCTTTACTGCTTGCTTGACGAATTGCAAGAAATGTTTGACCTGCGAGCAAAAAATCAAGATTTGCAGTTGATTTTCCAGCGCGATGCTGACATTCCGCAGTACGTGCGAACCGATGAAGTGAAGCTACGCCAGGTGCTAATCAATCTTCTGAGTAATGCGATGAAATTCACTCAAATCGGCGGGGTGTCAGTAAGAGTGCGCCGGAAGTTAGAAGGTATTTCAGCAGCGAATTCGATCGCAAATATAGCCAAAATAAGCGAGGAAGGGGAAATTGTCAGTCCCTTGAAAAATTCGACAGATTCAGATTTAGAAGCAAGCAATTATCCAGAAATTTCTATAATTTCCCGTCAGTCTGAAAGTAAAGTATTGGCAAAAACGGATAATTTAAATATTTCTAATTCTCTGTTTTTGGAGTTTGAAATAGAAGATACGGGAGTTGGTATTGCCCCAGAAGAAATGGGCAATCTTTTTCAAGCATTTGTGCAGACAGCATCCGGTCAAAAAGCTCAACAAGGTACTGGTTTGGGATTGACAATTAGCAACGAATTTGTACGGTTAATGGGTGGCGATCTAACTGTAGAAAGCCAGCTAGAACGGGGTACTATTTTTAGATTTGACATAGAAGTTAGTGCAGTTGATTCCGCTGCAATTACTGTTCCAAAAAACATCCGTGAGGTGATTGGACTGGAACCAGATCAGCAATACTATCGAATTTTAGTTGTGGACGATCGCACAGACAACCGCAAACTGTTAGTCAAAATGCTTTCTGGCTTGGGTTTCGGAGTCGAAGAGGCTAGCAACGGCCGTGAAGCGGTAGAAATGTGGGAAAATTGGCAGCCGCACTTGATTTTGATGGATTTGCGAATGCCGGTGATGGACGGCTACGAAGCGACGATCGAAATTAGATCGAGGATACAGCGGAGAAAGGAAGAGGAACAAGGCGAGGGGAAGATGGATATTCCCAATCCTCAATTCCTGAACCCGAAGATTGTTGCTTTAACAGCTAGTACCCATGAAGATAAACGCTCTTTTTCTTTGTTGATGGGTTGTGATGACTTTATCAGAAAACCTTTCCGCAAAATGGATATATTTGATATGCTGAGCAAACATTTGGGGGTGAGTTATATTTATTCTGACTTGACAGGCTCTGATTCAATGGGCGATCGCAATAACCTATCAAATTCTTCTAATACTTTGTGTGCTTCTTTGCCCAACCTTCCCGCAGAATGGATAGATAATATGAGGCAGGTAATTCGCAGTGCTGATTTTGACTTAATTGGGATCACAATCGAGGAAATAAGGGCTGCTCATCCTGAATTTGCCGACATCCTTCAAGGTCATCTAGAGAATTTTGATTACCAAAAAATTCTCAACTTAATTCTCGAAGCAGAGAAATTCAATAGTACGGTTCATCAGTTGACAGTTGACAGTTGACAGTTGACAGCTACCTCTTCCGTCGATAGAAGAGGATTGGAACAATGAATCATTTTGTTTAATTTCCCCCTAAAAGGAAAGGCTTCAAACCCAATCTTTAGGCGTGAAGTTTGAAAAAAAAATATCTGGATGACTTATGGCTAAAAATAATAGATATAAGTGCTCGACTTTAGTGGTGGCAATATCAAAATTTTAGACTAGACTTGAATTGCAGTCATTCACAAACAATCTTGAAATCATCTGCATCGCTTACCAGTTTCTCTGTAAATCAAACAATGCAAAAGCTCTCAAATTTATCTGTGGTGTAAATCTCAAATCAACTTGCTGACCAAGAATTTCTTGATGGTACAAGCCCACGGATTTATCCGTGGAATCAATCCCAAATCGAAAATCTAAAATCCTCTCTTCCCCGGAATTTATCCGTGGGGTCAATCTAAAATCTAAAATCTAAAATCTAAAATCGATTGACTGGGGTGGTAAGGTAGTGAAACTGGCAAAAAAGCGAAACCAAACAACTATTTTTTGCCTTGGATAAGTAAATATTCAACAAAAAAAATGGCAAATAAATTTATGAAGAAACCTGTGATTGTTTGTATAGATGACGAGCCTGATGTTTTGGAAAGCTTAAAGATTGAGCTCAAAAAGGCGATCGGCGATCAGTGCATTATTGAAACGGCAGAAGGTGGAGAAGATGCTTTGGAATTGCTAGCAGATTTGCGGGCTGAGGAGCATGAAATAGCTTTGGTGCTTTCCGATTACATCATGCCGGATATTAAAGGGGACGAGCTGCTCAAACAAATTCACGAACAATCGCCCGATACGCTGACAATTATGCTGACGGGACAAGCCGATTTACAAGCTCTGAGCAACAGCATCAAGTATGCTAAGTTGTACAGATACATCCAGAAACCTTGGCAGGATGAAGATTTACAAATAACAGTGGTAGAAGCAGTACACAGTTATTTGCAAGACCAAAAATTAACAATTGAAACTATCAAGCGACAACAAGCCAACGAGGAGTTAAAGAGAGTCAATGCGGAGTTAGAGGTGGTAAACGCAGACTTGAAGCTAGCCAACGAGGAATTATCTGCGAGTGAAAGTCGGCTAAATCAATTTTTAGGAGCTTTGCCGGTGGGGGTATCTGTTTACAATCCCGATGGCTCGATCGCGTATTTGAATCATGCAGCGCAGGAATTGCTTGATTCACAAACTGTCCTCGCGAGGGCTGCCCAAACATGGCGTGGAATGGATCAATTTTATAACGGCGAGAGCGATCGCCTATATTTTCCTGAAAATTTTCCGATTTTACGGGCGCTGAGAGGGGAATCTGTCAAAGTTGATGATGTTGAAATCACTCAATACGGTTTGATAATTACTTTAGAGGTAACTGCTACGCCAATTTTTGACAGCAGCGGAAATGTTGTTTTTGCGATCGCAGCTATTCAAGACATCAGCGAGCGCAAAGAAGCAGAAAGAGTCCTAGCAAATTACCAGCGTACCTTAGAAGCTGAAATTGTGGAACGCACAGAACAACTGCAACAGGCTGCATTAGCTGCCCAAGCAGCAAACAGAGCGAAAAGTACGTTTCTCGCCAACATGAGCCACGAGTTGCGTACCCCCCTCAATGCCATACTCGGTTTTACTCAAATCGTCGAATCTAGCCCAAATCTAACAGCAGAAGACCGAGACAATATCAAAGTTATTCACCGCAGCGGCGAACACTTGCTGACTTTAATCAATCAAGCTTTAGACTTGGCAAAAATCGAAGCGGGCCGGATGATTGTTTTTCCGACAAACTTCAATCTCTACGACTTGCTTGACGAAATGGAAGATATGTTTCAACTACGAGCGAAAACTCAAGGTTTGCAGTTAGTTTTTCAGCGAAATACAGATGTTCCGCAGTACGTGCGAACTGATGAGGTAAAACTGCGCCAAGTGCTAATCAATCTCCTCAGTAATGCCATGAAATTTACCAGAGTTGGCGGGGTATCTGTAAGAGTGAGGTCTCTTAGGCAAGGCAGTTCGGCAGGGACAGATGTAGGGGATGTCATGGATGTAACAGATAGAAGTAATAGAGAAGAAGCAAGAGGAAATGATTCAGAAGGCGAAATTGTCATTGCCGGTGAAAATCCTACAAATTTAGATGGTTCGACAAGTTACAGTCTGCCTGAGAGTGAAAATTTGACGGAGAATAATTTAGATTTGTCTGGTTCGTTGTTTCTGCAATTTGAAGTAGAAGATACAGGAAGTGGCATTTCTCCCGAAGAATTGGGCAAGGTTTTTCAAGCCTTCGTGCAAACAGAATCCGGTCAAAAAGCTCAAAAAGGGACGGGTTTAGGCTTGACGATCAGCAGCCAATTTGTACGGCTAATGGGCGGCAATATTACTGTGGAAAGCGAGCAAAATCGAGGTACGATTTTTAGATTTGAGATTGAAGTTGATGCAGTTGATGCCGCTTCGATTCCTACCCCGGAAATCAGCAGCCTGGTGATGGGAGTGGAACCAGATGGGCCATCCTACCGGATTTTAGTTGTGGACGATCGCAAAGACAACCGCCAACTTTTAGTTAAAATGCTTTCTCCCTTGGGTTTTGCAGTGAAACAGGCTAGCAACGGCCGTGAAGCGGTAGAAATCTGGGAAAACTGGCAGCCGCACTTAATCTTGATGGATTTGCAAATGCCGGTGATGGATGGCTGCGAAGCGACGATGGAAATTAGACTCAGGATACAGCAGAGACAGTCCAAGCAAGCAATGGGGGAGGAAATCAACGTCTCTGGTGTCGAACCTCTGATTCCGAAGATTATTGCTTTGACAGCTAGTACCATTGAAGGGAGGCGATCGTTTGCTTTATTCGTCGGCTGCGACGATTTTATTAACAAACCCTTCCGCAAAAATGATATCTTTGATACCCTTCACAAACATTTAGGGGTGAAGTATCTATACTCTAACTCAACGGATTTGATGTCAGCGGGCGATCGCCACAATCTATCTGACTCCCAGTCTAATGATGCGCTTGCTTATTTACCCATACTTCCCGCACAATGGATAGATCACATGAGGCAGGTAATCCGCAGTGCTGATTTTGACTTAATTGGGATAACAATCGAGGAAATAAGGGATGCTCATCCTGAATTTGCCGAAATCCTCCAGGGTCATCTCGGTAATTTTGATTACCAGAAAATTCTCAATTTAGTTGCCGAGGCGGAGGAATCTGATCGTGGAGATGAAGGCGGAACAAACTGAAAACTATCAAGCAGATATTTTAGTAGTTGACGATACGCCAGACAATCTGCGTTTGTTGATTAGAATCTTGCAAAAAAATGGCTATAAAGTTAGACCTGTTACTAATGGTTTTTCGGCTATAGATGCAATTCAGTCTAGCGTCCCAGATTTGATTTTGCTGGATATTATGATGCCGGATATTAACGGTTATGAATTATGTCAAAAACTAAAAGTACAACCGCAATTTAGCGAAATTCCCATCATTTTTATCAGCGCGTTAGAAGAAGGAATAGATAAGGCAAAAGCTTTTGAAGTAGGCGGAGCAGATTATATCACAAAACCTTTTCAGGTTAAAGAAGTATTGGCGCGAGTGAGCAATCAACTGACCGTGCGTTCTTTGCAAATGCAACTGCAAGAAAAAAATCAAAAATTGACCGATCAAAATGTCCAGTTGCACCAGGAAATTGCCGATCGCCGTCAGGTTGAAATGGAAACAAGATTGCTGCTGGAGGCAACTCAAGCTATTAGCAAATCTGACGATTTTGAGTCGGCTATAGATGTGATTTTAGGTTTAATTTGTCAAACTATTGAATGGAATCTGGGCGAAGCTTGGATTCCTAACAGTGACGGCGTTTTAAGATGTGCTAGAGGCAGGTACGTCAGCGATTTGAGTTTTGCCCAATTCAGACAGACAAGTTGGCAGCTAACTTTTGCTCCTGGTGCGGGACTCCCAGGGAGGATTTGGCAGTCGCAGCAGTCCGAATGGATCGAGGATGTTTCTACTGCACCGGAACAAGTGTTTCTGCGATCGGAAATTGCGGTAAATGTGGGATTGAGAGCGGCTTTTGGTTTGCCAATTTTGGCGGACAACCAAGTGTTAGCTATTTTGATTTTTTATCGCGAAAAAGTTCTGGAATCTCAGCCGCGCTTGCTGGAATTGGTGAGTGCGGTTGCTACGCAGCTCGGTTCGCTGATTCAGCGGAAACAAGCTGAAGCAGCGCTGAAATTGCAGCAAAAGCAAACAGAGAAATTGCTGCTGAATATTTTGCCTAAACCTATTGCTGAGCGCTTGCAAAAAGAGCAAAAGCTGATTGCGGATCATTTTGATGAGGTGACGGTATTGTTTGCTGATTTGGTTGGTTTTACAGAGTTTTCGGCTCACAAAAGTCCGACGCAGTTGGTAGAAATTTTGAATGGAATTTTCTCGGAGTTCGATCGGTTGTCTGAGTTGCACGGGTTGGAAAAGATTAAGACGATTGGGGATGCTTACATGGTGGTTGGGGGTTTGCCGACGGCGCGCCCGGATCACTCTGAGGCGATCGCACTTTTAGCTTTGGATATGCAGGTAGCTTTGAGAAAGTTTAATCTCAAAATTGGAGAAGGTTTTCAATTGCGGATCGGAATTCACAGCGGTTCGGTGGTGGCGGGAATTATTGGGATTAGCAAATTTAGCTATGATTTGTGGGGAGATACTGTGAATGTTGCTTCGCGGATGGAGTCGAACGGATTGCCGGGTAAAATTCAAGTGACGGCGAAGACTTACGAGCGTTTGAAAGAGCAGTTTATTTTTGAAGAACGGGGGCCTATCACGGTTAAAGGTAAAGGAACAATGCTGACTTACTGGTTGCTCGAAGAACAAACTCAATCTATTTAGGTTTGAGATGTCAATTTCAATTAATATTAAAATTAGATCTAAATCGCACTTTCTGGAGGACTCATCCTTTGCAAACAGTTGAAACAAAATCGCCGACAGCATTGAAAAGAGTCCTAGTTGTTTTAATATCGCTGGTAGCTGTAGCGGTACTGGCGATCGCAACTTTTATCCTAATTCCCGGAGAAAAAACCATGTTTGCTGGAAAAAGACCTACTAATATCGGCATTGTATCAGGAAAACTGGCAGCGTGTCCTGCTTCCCCCAACTGCGTCAGCAGCTTCAGTCAAGATGCCGAGCACCAAATTGAGCCTTTGGCTTACACTTCGTCGCCTGCTGAGGCTATGGCTAAGCTCAAAGGGGCGATCGAGTCCTCGGGCAAAACTAAAATTATCACCGCAACCGATAATTACCTGTATGCGGAGTTCACCAGTGCTTTGATGGGCTTTGTGGATGATGTGGAATTTTTGGTAGATGATGGGGCAAAGGTGATTCACGTGCGATCGGCTTCGCGTCTGGGACAGTCGGATTTAGGAGTCAACCGCAAACGCATAGAAACCATCAGAGATCAACTAAATCCACTCTAAACCTAAAATTTCTAGCTTTCCTGAAGTCTCTCTCCTGCAACATTCTGAAACTACAGGTACGTTGTTGGGCTTCAGCCCTCTTTAGACTGATAGAGAAAGAGGGCTCAAGCCCAACTACGTACCTAATTTTTATTTCGTTCCTCGCCATGACACTAGCCCTAACTGAACCGTATTGTGACTCAATCAGGTATTGAATAGCTGAGCGCGCTAGCACCGACACCGCGCTGTATTCCTATAGTATTAAACGCCCTAAATTGAGCAGTTCAGACTTTAGGGAGAGGGAAGTTAAGCCATTAATTTCTACTATTAATTTAAGTAGAGCGACGAGGAAAAAACACATGGCACTTCAAAGAATTGCAGATTTTGAGCCTAATTATAAGGAAGAAATATTTGCTGGAGACGACATCAAAGGATTTGATGTTTATGCCGGCGACTCTGACGAAAAAGTAGGCACTGTTTATGACGCATTGGTTGATGAAACTGGCCGTTTTCGCTATCTGGTAGTTGATACCGGCATTTGGATTTTTGGTAAAAAAGTATTGCTGCCGATCGGTTCGGCCCGCTTCGACTACGGAGCCCATCGCGTCTACGCCACAGGCCTTCGCAGCAAAGCTCAAGCAGAACAACTGCCGGCTTACAATGAAATGGAACCCCTAGATTACGATCGCGAAGAACAAGTAAGAGGCGTCTACCGCAATCCAGGCACAGCAGCGACAAGCACTGCAACTCCTGCTAGCTACGATCGCAGCAGCTACAGCTACGATATCGATCGCCCCCTCTACGAAACCAACGAACAGAACCACCAAAATCTCAAGCTTTATGAAGAACGCTTGATTGCCAACAAAAACCGCGCCAAAACAGGGGAAGTAGCAGTTGGTAAGCGGGTGGAAACTGAAACAGCAAGAGCTTCAGTACCCATTGAAAAAGAACGAGTCGTAATCGAGCGAGTCACACCAGTAGAAGCTGGTAGAGTAGTTTCAGTCGGCGAGGCTGACTTCCAATCAGGGGAAGTTGCACGCATCGAAGTCTACGAAGAAACGGCCGACATTCACAAGGAAGCCTACGTGCGCGAAGAAGTCAACGTCAGAAAAGAAGTTGTTCGCAGCACGGTTGACGGGGAAGAAACCTTGCGCCGTGAAGAATTAGACATTCAGACTGACGGAACTCCGGTTGTAGATAATAAAACTATCTAAACCAACCGCAGGAAGTCTTGAATAGGAATTACGCATTAATCACATAATTCTCTCACCGCACAGGTTTGAATTTGGCGATCGCGCAATTCCTAGATGACGCAATACGCTTCAGTTAAGCCCGATTCCCCCTTAAGAAGGGGGGGAAAAGAGTATTCTTCAAGTCCCCCTTTTTAAGGGGGATTTAGGGGGATCTCCGAGGACTCAACAGTTTTAACCCAAGCGTATTCCTATATAACGGCGGGTGGAGTGCGAAACTTGCCGGTTTTGGCCAAAGTTTATGCACTTTCCCCGCCTTTACCAGAAAGAATTGGTTGAAAGCCCCAAGCTTTTTCGGGAGAAATTAAAATCAGACTATTCATTACTCCAATCCTCTGACTTCTAGGTAGAGGTCGGTTTCCTTCGGTCAACTGTCAACTGTCAACTGTCAACTGTCAACTGTTGAACAATTCGCCCCAATTCATAATAAAAATCCCTAAGCAGGAAAGTTTTAAAAATGAACGGTCAAGCATCAGCCGAAAAAGTAGCCACAGCCAAATCAAATACCCGTCTCAACCGGGTGCCGGAAAAAGTCAGGACTAAGCTAAAAAGTTTTACAGTAAAAGACAACCAAGGTCACTTGGTAGGCAAAATCAAAGATGTCTATTTCGATCCTAACGGTCAGCTAAACTTTGTGGTATCAGGGCTAGGTCGCGAAAACCCCCGCATTTTTTTAGTAAGTATCAAGCTGCTCAAAAAAGTAGATTATCATCAAAAGACTCTGTTTGTAAGTATTAAGTCCGATGCAGTCGATCTGCTGCCCGGAATTGGGGGAACGGCAGAGTATGAGTATTTAGGAAAATCCTCAGAACAGCTTGATGAAGTGAGCAATAGCGAGTCAACTAATCCCTCAACAGTTATGTCAAATCTAACAGATGCCGATCGCCAAAATGAACATTTAGAGACCGATGAGGATGACGAAAACTTGGATATTGTCGATCGAGAAGTAATTCGCCTGCTAGAAGAACGATTGGTAATCAATCGCAGCAAGCGCAAAGTCGGCGAAGTCATAGTCCGCAAAGAAATTGAGACTCGGATGGTACAAGTGCCGATCCAGTGGGAAAAGTTGATTGTCGAACAAGTCGGCGACGATCCGAAGGTTTTGGCAGAGATAGATTTGGGCGAGGGAAACATCACCGGTATAGATTTGGCAGAGATTAAGAGCGATCGCCAGGAACCGACAGTTAAGGCAGAATTTACGTCTGTGCAGAAAGCTAGCAAGATCTTAAATGCGATCGCCTCTCAACCCCGCCACGGTTGCGTCAAAGTCCGCCTAGAAATAGTTTTGGAAGACAAGCAACTTGAGGATACGTACCAAAAATGGATGACGGAAAGCCACTCAGATAAGTGAGGTACGTTGTTGGGCTTAAGCCCTCTTATACTTATCGTGTAGTAAACGGGGTCGCATCAAAAACTCCATTTACAGTCATACCTCATCTTTCGTTATAAATGTTATATATAAAGAGCGCTCAAGCGCAACTACGTACCTATTGTCTTAAGCAAACGGTATTGTCTTATATATAGCCTTTCTCAAAAAGATGAGGTATGACTGACAGCTTACATAACCCTTAAACGTATAGGGCTTTCTTCCCAACAACGTCCGCGAATCTTTCGCTTGATCCGCTATATATATGCAAGAGCGCTGAAGCGCAACTACGTACCTATTGAAAAATTTCATCGGGTTCACAAATATCTCTACTCTAATATCCGCCGGAACTCTGCAAACCCCCCTGGTCTGGATTTTTTAATTTTGAGCGATCGGCAAATCGACAAAATCTTACCAAATTGCGGTAAAATTGTGCTAGTCAAATTTAGAAATATTTGAAAATGCCCAGCACCATCTCCGACATTAATGTAAAAACGATCGCAGGCGCAGACAAGCAGCTAGGAGAGTACGCTGGCCAGGTACTCTTGATAGTTAACGTAGCTTCCAAATGCGGCTATACACCTCAGTACAAAGGACTCGAAGAATTGAGCCAGAAGTACGGCGCCGCCGGACTCCGCGTTTTAGGATTTCCCTGCAACGACTTCGGAGCTCAAGAACCCGGAAGCAACGCAGAAATCGTCAATTTCTGCACTACAAAATACGGTGTCAGCTTTGAATTATTTGACAAAGTAAGCGCTAAAGGCAGCCAGCAGCACCCCCTGTACGCTAAGCTTACGAATGCAGTCGATCCAAAAGGTGAGGTTTCCTGGAATTTTGAAAAATTCTTAGTTAGCAAACAGGGTGAAGTGGTTGCCAGATTCCGCAGCAGCGTGGGCCCAGATTCGCCGGAATTGATCGCTGCGATCGATCGAGAATTGGCAAAATAAGCAGTTCGCCAACGGATTTTTTAACCGATGTAACGGATGGATGTTTAGTTATTGTAGGGTGCGTCAGGGCTAAATGTTTTGCATACAGACTAACAATTTTCTCCCTGATACCAATTTTTTATGAGGCTGCTCCCGAATCTGATCCCCCCTAACCCCCCTTAATAAGGGGGGGACTGGAATCTTCTCAAAGTCCCCCTTCTTAAGGGGGATTTAGGGGGATCGGAATATGTGCAACTTCACATTAAATTGGTATGACGCACCCTACGGTTAATTAGCTTGTTTTTTCTTCTCTTCCTCATTGTTGAGAAGCAATCAACAATTAACAAATACCGGTGATTGGATTTAATTGGAGAACGTTTTAATTTAATGGAAAATACATCGGGATTAGATTTAGCCGTAGGTTTACTGGCGTTCGCGATTCTGGGAGGCGGGCTGGCCATGCTATTTGTAGGTATGGCATCGTTCCCTAAAGAAAAGTAACAATAATTGAGATTAAGTCCTCACGATCAAACTTTAAATGGGTTCGTAGTGAGGACTTCAGTCCTTATAGAACCCATTTGACATCTTTGAGTTTTTGGGTTTGGTGACTAGAAATATAGACAGAAACCAGTTTCTGAGATTTACGCTAATGTCGAGAAACCGGGTTTCTACGAGTTTTTGGGTTGGGTGACGAGAAATATAGAGAGAAACCCGGTTTCTCAGATTTACGCAAAATAGATCTCAAATGGGTTCTATAGAAATCTGAGGACTGAAGTCCGAACGATCGAACTCTGAGGAAATTTAACATCATCCAATTTTAACAGTAGCAATTGACAACCATGCAAACTACCGAAAGCACCGTCAAAATTGCCTTGGCGCCGGGGAACTTGCGCCGGGTTCACCATATCGCTTTAAACGTGCGCGATATGAAAGCTTCCTGCCACTTCTACGGTACAATTCTCGGCTTACACGAACTCACAGGTGCAGAAATTCCCGCAAGTTTAACCGAAATGGTGGCTGCTGGTAAAGTCGCTAATTTCATCACTCCAGACGGGACTGTGATTGACTTATTTTGGCAGCCAGATTTGGAACCGCCAAACCCAGATCCCCAAAAGGCTTTTACTCGCGCTAACCACTTGGCCTTTGACATCGATCGCGATTTGTTCGATCGCGCTCTGGAAGTGCTAAAGTCTAATGAAATTGCGATCGACAGTGGCCCGGTCACGCGCGCTACAGGACGCGGCATTTACTTTTACGATCCCGACGGATTTATCATCGAAATCCGCTGCGATCCTGCTTAAATATTTGCCAGCAGGACGATCGGTGCGGATTGCTCAGAGCGCGAGCGAGAAGATCGATCGCACTCGGTACTTTTTTAAATTTGTGCAAATCCCTGATCTGGCAGTTGATTTTCTCCCACCGCAATTTCGAGTTGAGCCAGCAGCGGAGGCAAACTCTTCTTTGCTTCTAAATATGGTGCTAGAAAATCGCGGCGCTTCGTCAACCCGTAACCCCGAATGCCCGTTTCCGCATCCACCACAGTGGTTAACAAGCGGTTGGTTCCGTGAAGTATTTCCTTATGAGTATCTGCTCGCTTTCTTATCTGTATTGCACTATCCCGGAGTCCTGCAATTGCGATCAGCGAAGCAAACAGACAAATCACGGGGATAGCAACGATGACTGTTCCCCGCTGGCGAATTGGTCGGTCTGTCCATACAAAGTGGACGAAGCGATCGAGCAAATACTTCACGGATATTGTGAGGAGAAAGTTTGCTGCCAGTATATCGCTTTTTGGCAATTTATGCTATGGAACAGCTTGTTTTTTTTATGTTTGGCGATCGCCCGGGCGTAACCGTAGAAACTAGATTATGCCCCGGCGATGGCTAGCTACTGACAGTGACAGAAGATTTTTTAGCAAGGTTTTTAAGCCCAAGCAAGGAGAAGGAAAAGCGTTTTTTCGGCAGCGAGATAGCAGGCACAGCAGAAACACTTGTTTCTACTTTACTTTCCTGTTCGCTTTCGGCTTTGGGTTTCAAACTAGAGTCTGTTTCGCAAACATTCTGAACTGCTGGAACTACAGTCCATTTGCCTGTAGTGGGATCGCGATAAGAAGTGAAAGGATTTATTTTTAGCGGTTGACTGCAAGGTTTAATCATCTCGATGCACTCCTTTAATTTTGAGAACTTGTGCACTGCTGTCGGTGGCATTGCTATCTCGGCAGTAGAGGCCGCAGTTTGAAGGTTCAAGGGAGAAGGCAAAAAGCCGAATTGTGTTTCTGGGTTCTTATGCCTTTGATAATTCCTGATTTCCTGTTAACTTTTGCCTTCTACTGGTTAGCGACGATAGCATTACTTTTACCAAATTGCCTTTGTATAAGCAATACCCCCACCCCCCCCCTGTGGCAGGTTGAGGTGCGGATTTTAAATGCAGGAAGGCGCTATATTCTGGTTGTGGCACAAGTTTGGGATAATAAAAGTATTCTAGGCTGGGAAAAAATGCGACTGTGTGATCGGCAACAGAGGTCGATCGCGATCGGTATCACAATTAACAGGGAATTGGTTATTGGTTATTGGTTATTGGTTATTGGTTGTTGGTTATTGGTTGTTGGTTATTGGTTGTTGGTTATTGGTTATTGGTTATTGGTTGTTGGTTATTGGTTATTGGTTGTTGGTTATTGGTTGTTGGTTATTGGTTGTTGGTTATTGGTTGTTGGTTATTGGTTGTTAGTAATGGCGAATTATTGCATCTTTTACCCATCCGTTAAATCTGTTAAATCCCCATCGCATGGGGAGCATCTCAGTTTTGCAAGAAACATTTTTTATCTTTCGTGCTGTCCCCGCACAGCAAAGCTTATACACGCACGCGAGCGGGGACGCTCGCACTATAAATAATGCAAAACTGAGATGCTCTCCATCGCGTGCTCGTTGCCTTCTTCCTTCTCCCTTCTCCCTTCTGACAACTGTCAACTGTCAACTGTCAACTGTCAACTGTCAACTGTCAACTGTCAACTGTCAACTGTCAACTGTCAACTGTCAACTGACAACTGTCAACTGTCAACTGTCAACTGTCAACTGTCAACTTTGACCTTTAATTGAACAATAAAAGTAGAGCCAACACCTAACTGACTCTCAAGAGTGATATCGCCGCCCATCATCTGGCAAAACAAGCGGCTAATCGCCAATCCCAAACCAGTGCCTCCGTACTTGCGAGTAGTCGAAGCATCCCCTTGCATAAAAGGTTGAAACAAACCCTGCTGCTGTTGTTCAGACATTCCAATCCCCGTATCAGATACCTGCAAATAAACCCAATCGCTATCGCCTGCTGGCTCGCGAGTGGCGCCCAGCAGCACCGTTCCACCTTCGGTAAACTTGAGGGCATTTGAGAGCAAATTAAACAAAATTTGCCTGACTTTAGTTAAATCTGCATACATTACTCCCAAATTTGGAGAGCAAGAAACTTCTAATTGATTGTGATTTTTTTCAACTAAAGGGTGCAAAGTTGCAACAACTTCTTCTATTAAATTGCCGAGGTCAAATTCTTCTAAGTAAACCTCCATCCGACCGGCTTCTATCTTAGAAAGGTCGAGAATATCGTTAATTAAAGTCAGCAAGTGTTTGCCGGCGTTACGAATTTTTTGGGTATCGGGGATGAAGTCATCGAGTCCGGAGTCCAGTGCTTCTTCTTCTAGCATTTCGCTGTAACCGATAATGGCGTTGAGCGGCGTTCGCAGTTCGTGGCTCATATTGGCTAAAAAAGTGCTTTTAGCTCTGGAAGCTGCTTCTGCTTTGTGTAAGGCTTCTTGCAAGGCGATTTCGGCTCTTTTACGATCGGCAATTTCGCTGCGGAGCAGTTGATTGGTGGCGGTGATTTGAGCGGTGCGCTGATCGACGGTCATTTCTAGCTGCGCTTTGGCTTTGGAGAGTGCTTCCTGAGCTCGCTGGCGTTCAAATCCTTCGATCGCCAGCGCGACTAAATTTGCTAAAGAATCGGCGAAGGTGCGCTCCTCCAGAGCCCACTGGCGGGGCGCGCCGATATGTTCTAGAGAGAGGATGCCCACGATCTGGCCGCCGAGCCTAATTGCTACATTTAAGATCGATGAATTTGGCTTGCTCTTATTCGGCAGCACACCGGAATGTTCGGCGATCGATGATAAGTGGCACAAGTTTGTTTCGATCGAGTTTTGAGTGTGCGGCGCCGGTTCTAAACCATTGTCTTCAGCTAGATTTTCGCCCGGCGCGTCGTTTTCTATATCTAAAATTGAAAATTTTAAATCGCTTGCTGATATGCACTGGCGGCTCAAATGATGCTCGTGAGTGCGATCGTACAAGTCGAGACAAACTAATTTGAGGTTGGGGATTTTAAATTGAGAATGATTGACTGACTCGTTATCGTTTCGGGGGGCCGCCTCTGTATCGAGAGATTCTTTTTGGTTGCGGGCGATCGCTCTGTGGGTAAAATTTAGCTGAGGATCGATCGGGTAGCCAGTTCCCAATCTGTCGTGGTTGTAAAGCCAGACGCTGACTTTTTCCACCTCCAAAGTGCGCGCAGCAGCCTCAGTAATTTCGCGAATTCCCACAGTCAGCGCACCGCTGTTGAGAGTCCTCTGCCGCCCTAGCTGCAACAGGGCCAGACTCTGCCGCCGGAGCCGCTTTTCGCTCTCTTGGAGAATGTTTTCTGCTTGCTTGCGCTGAGTGAGATCGTACAAGGCGCACAATGCCGTCGGCTGACTCTTAAACTGGAGGGACTGAACCGAGAGAATTGCCCAGAAAGGGGTTCCGTCTGATTTTTTGCAGTGGAGTTCGTAGTTTTGCAGGTATCCGTCTTGGGCGAGGGCTTCGAGTACCTTTGGGCGATCGGCGGGGTTGAGGTAAAAGTCTGGGGTACAGCAGCCGATCAATTCTTCTAGGGGTATGTTTAGCAGAGAAGCCAATTGAGCGTTTGCATACAAAATCAAGCCGTCCGAGAGACGAGAAACCAATACCGGAACGGGAGTTGCCGAGGCGATCGCCCGAAACTGCTGTTCGCTTTCGCGCACGGCCAACTGAGCTTGAGAGAGCAAGTGAGCTTCCATCGTATCCGAATGTTGGGTAGTAGTCTCCAGCAAGATTTCTAGATCGGACTTTTCGCGTTTCAAGTTTTCTAGTTCCGCACTCAGTCGCTGAACGTCCAAAAGTAGCTGTTCTCTCGATGGTTCTTCCTGCATAGCAATTGAAAATTGGTAATTTTTAGTCTGAGAGGGAAGTTTTTTACAGTTTGGTGCTAACTTAACTATGACTTATTCGCATTAACTTCAGGTGCTCTCATCCTGGTTCCCCAAGGCGGGATAGGTGAACACCTTTACCTTGTGCGATTTACCGAAAATCTGGGTTTAAAGCCCCGTCATAAGCTTGACGGCTTTACAAAGTTTTGTGAACTTGCGGAAAATCTTATATAGGCAAGTGTAATATAAGATAGGAGGTAAGACAATGCTAGTTTTTGAGTTCAAAACATATGGGAAATCCAGTCAGTTCGCGGCAGTAGATGAAGCAATTCGTACTGCCAAATTCATTCGCAATAGTTGTATACGCTATTGGATGGATAATCAAAAGGTTGGTCAGAACTATCTACAAAAATACTGCGCTGTACTGGCTAAAGAATTCCCATTTGCTTCAGAACTCAACTCAATGGCTAGACAAGCTAGCGCAGAGAGAGCATGGTCTTCTATCTCCCGATTCTACGATAACTGTAAACGGAAAGTTACGGGTAAAAAAGGGTTTCCACAATTTCAGAAAGATTGTCGTTCTGTTGAATACAAGACATCTGGTTGGCAACTTGCTTCGGACAGAAAATCCATAACTTTTAGTGACAAAAAAGGAATTGGAAGGTTAAAAATGAAAGGGACGCGGGATCTAAACTTCTATCAAATTAGCCAGATTAAACGGGTGAGATTGGTAAAAAGGGCGGATGGTATATACGTTCAGTTCTGTATTGATTTTAACCGAACGGAGAATACAAAACCAACCGGAAATACCATAGGTCTAGACGTTGGTTTAAAGGAATACTACACCGACTCTAACGGATTGATGGTTGGAAATCCTAAGTTCCTCCTCCGGAGTGAAAAAGTTCTTAAACGTTCAGGGCGACGTGTCTCTAGAAAGGCAAAAGATTCAAAAAATAGAGGCAAGGCTAGACAGATTCTAGGTAAGCGACACCTCAAAATAAGTAGGCAACGTAAAGACCACGCTGTAAAGTTAGCGCGGTGCGTAGTTCAGTCCAACGACTTGATAGCTTACGTAGGCGCTTCGCCGTGCCGAAGGCAGATTTGAGAATCAAAAACATGGTGAAGAATCACTGTCTGGCTAAGTCTATTAACGACGCATCTTGGTATCAATTTCGTGTCTGGCTTGAATACTTTGGCAAAGTATTTGAGAGGGTAACGGTGGCGGTAAGTCCGCAATATACCAGCCAAGAATGCTCCCTTTGCGGTGTAATTGTGAAGAAAACGCTATCTACTAGGACGCACGTCTGTAAGTGCGGTTGTGTAATGGATAGAGACGAAAACGCAGCTAGAATCATCCTGAGTCGAGGATTAGGTACGGTAGGGCATACCGGAACCTTTGCACTTGATGCAAGCAACGCTTTAGGAGATGAAGCCTCTACTCTTGTTGGAGAAATCCTGCTCGAGCAAGCTACATCGTAGATTAAAGAATCCCGCGGTACGGCCGGGGAGTGTCAATAATCCAATTCTAAGTGTAAGGAAGGCATCAGCCGCTGCAAGTTCTTGAGCGATTTTCCCTGCCATGGTATCTGTTTTGAGCCTTGTATGCTGATTTGAATATTTTTTAGCTGGCGCACTTTGATCACAAATTTTGATATAATGTTAATTCCTGAACTATTTAAAAATTCTAGTTTTCGCAAGTCTAGAGTAATCATATTAGGCGAGGAGTCCGTCACTTCGTTGAGCAGATCGACGATCGGCGCGTATTCTTCCATCTGGCTGATGCGAAACGAGCCGCAGCAGGTAACTGTTTGGGTAGCGCGATCGTACTCAATGCTGTAATCTTTGGTCTCAATATCCATACTTTTGTCACTTGTCGGTTATGAACGGTAAAGGGGCTTTGGCTGCGGGAGCGAGGATGGAGAGTCAGTCTATGTTAGATTTAAAAATTGAAGAATGAGAGATTTACCAAAAGATTGGGTCTAAAGCCCCGTCCTTATAGGACGGCTTTAATTGCGGGTGTAAAGATTCATAAATCAGTTTATTTATACTCACAATAGTTTATAAACATGATAAAATAGTTCCATGATTGTACTAGAGTTTAGGTTGAAAGGCAACCCACAGCAATACCGAGTCATCGACGAGATGATCCGCACAGCTCAGTTTGTCCGAAACAAAGCTCTTAGATATTGGATCGACAATCAGGGAGTCAAACTACTTGACCTCTACAAACAATGCGCCATCATGGCGAAAGAGTTTGAATGGGCAGGAAAACTTAACTCAATGGCGCGTCAAGCGATGGCCCAACGTGCCATTTTTGCTATTCAACGTTTCTTCTCTAATTGTAAAGCTAAGAAGCCAGGAAAAAAGGGATATCCGCAATTCAAAAAGCACACTCGTTCCGTAGAGTATAAGACATCAGGTTGGAAGCTTTCTACCGATAAAAGATGTCTGACTTTTACGGACGGTTTTGCTGCGGGAACATTCAGGTTGCTCGGTAGTCGAGACTTGCATTTCTACTCACCCAAGGAAATCAAACGAGTTAGGGTAATTCGTCGTGCCGATGGTTACTACACTCAGTTTTGTATAAATGTAGAGCGGACAGAATCAGTGATTCCGACTGGTAAAGCTATTGGGATAGATGTGGGATTAAACCATTTCTATACCGATAGTAGTGGGGAGACCATGACAAATCCTCGGCATCTTCGTAAAAGTGAAAAAGCTTTAAAGCGGTTGCAGAAACGAGTTTCACGGAAAAAGAAAGGTTCTGGTAATCGAAAGAAAGCAATCAATAAGCTAGGTAGAAAACACTTGAAAGTTAGTAGGCAGCGCAAAGACTTCGCCATTAAGACGGCGTTGTACGTGGTGAAATCTAGCGATTTCGTAGCTTACGAAGACCTTCAGGTGAGAAATATGGTGAAAAACCATAAACTTGCGTTGGGAATTAGCGATGCAGCGTGGTCACAGACTTGATCATTATTTGCAATACTTTGGAAAAGTGTATGGTAAAACAGTAGTTGCTGTAGCACCTGGGTACACTTCCCAAGATTGCTCAAGTTGTGGAAATCGTGTCCAGAAGTCGCTATCCGTCAGAACTCATATTTGCCTGTGTGGCACGGTGTTAGACCGCGACCATAATGCAGCTTTGAATATCCTAGCGAAGGGATTAAAGCAATCAGGAATTATTTTAAATACGGTGGGGCACACCGGAATTAACGCTTGGGGACAGACCGACCTCTACTCGTTGGTGGTGGCATCAACGAGCAAGTTGACTGATTGATCCAAGAATCCCCGTGCGTTCACGCCGGGGAGTGTCAATACTCCACAGATGAATCTGGGAGCAGAGGAACCTGATTCTAAAATTTGGGGCGACTGGCGACTCCTGTCGGGGAATTCTATCCGTGTTTGGGCGGGGGGCACGCTGGCACGATCCAAACTGGGCCGTTTGCCTTTGTTTGTGTAACTTGCACTGGATATACTGCCAACTGTATCATTGTCAGAGGGCAGTTAGGAGTGTTTTTGGGGATTGATCTGTTGCGAGGCAATTTGAAATAAATCATCCAACTGTAGACCAGCTCTAAACCCTGGTAGTCATCAATTATTCCCAATCTCAAATCTTCTATACTACTATGCAAAACTTGTATAAGTTGTAAATTCGGGGGAAGAGAGGATTTTCGATTTTCGATTTGGGATTGATTCCACGGATAAATCACGTGGCGGGTACCACAGGTCGAAATTCGCTTGTCAAGGTTGATGAGACCTGGTTTTGCTGAAGCTCTGCGATCGATCGCTTCTGTTTTTTCGATCGAGTTGCCATTGACAAAATCACCAAAATGTGAGAGATATTTCATATCTGGTACAGCAGTGAGTTGGAGAATATTTAATGGCAACTTCAGAAATTACAGAAAAGCTTTTGGCTGCTAAAAAAGCTAAGGGAATTAGTTTTGCCGAGTTGGAAAAAGTTTTGGGTCGCGACGAAGTTTGGATTGCGGCGGTTTTTTACCGTCAAGCTACCGCATCGTTGGATGAAGCCGAAAAAATTGTCTCGGCTTTGGGATTGGATGGCGAGACGGCTGCGGTGCTCTGCGAACCTCCGTTAAAAGGTTCTTTGGATGCAGCAGTTCCGGTTGACCCGTTGATTTATCGCTTCTATGAAATTATGCAGGTGTACGGGATGCCGCTCAAAGCAGTGATCCACGAAAAATTTGGTGACGGGATTATGAGCGCGATCGACTTTAGTTTGGATGTCGAGAAAGAAATAGACCCAAAAGGCGATCGAGTGAAAATAATTATGTCGGGAAAATTTTTGGAATACAAAAAATGGTAAGCCAGTTTGGTTTCGGCAGAAGGCTTGCTTTCGGGACTTATGTAGAAGGCCTTGCCTTCGTCAGAATTTTTTATTATTCCCAAGGACTAAGGTAATATAGGGGTATGAAGCGGTCGGACTATGCCAAGAAAGCAGGAGTTTCCTATAATACTGCTCGCAGATGGTGGAAATCTGGTCAGAGCGAGGGCGATCGGCAAGGAAAACCGAGAAGTGAATTTTAGAGTTGCAGTCGAGTTCAGCTAGCAAAGGAGAAGAAGAATGAGATTGGTAGAGCGTCACATTATTGATAAAAGTCACAGTTTCTCTAAGGAGTGCGACGATTTAGCATGGCGTTCCAAAAATCTCTACAACTATTGTAATTACTTAGTGAGGCAGTCTTTTGTTTTAGAGAATACTTATCTTGATAATTGCCAAATCTATCATGAAGTTAAATCTCATGAATCCTACAAGGCGCTTCCTGCCAAAGTCAGCAATCAAGTCCTGATTAGTCTGCATCGAAACTGGAAGTCATTTTTTGAGGCTATGAAGGAATGGAAACAAAATCCAGGCAAGTTTTTGGGCAAACCTAAATTGCCGAAGTACAAAGATAAGCTCAAAGGACGTTTCTGCGTTGTCTATGAGAAAGGAGCGATTAGCAAGCCTGCATTAGTCAAGGGATTAGTAAAGCTTTCCAAGACAAGCATTGAATTTCCCACTAAATGTCAAAATGTTCAACAGATTAGAATCATCCCGCAATCAGGTCAGTATGTCATCGAGGTAGTCTATGAAATAGCATCAAAGCTTAACCAGTTAAACTTCCAGCATATTGCAGCAATTGATATTGGAGTCAGTAACTTAGCGGCAGTAACTTCAAATCAGAAAGGGTTTAATCCTTTATTGATTAACGGCAAGCCACTCAAAGCACTCAACCAGCACTACAACAAGCAGAAAGCTAAGCTGCAATCTCTGCTCAAAGGTAAAGCTCAAACATCAAAGCGAATTCAGCAATTATCCGCTAAGAGAAACAATCAAGTTGATGGTTACTTGCATAAGGCTTCTCGCTTAATCATTAATTATCTGCTCCCGAATGAAATAGGAACGCTGGTTATCGGTAAGAATGATTTATGGAAGCAGGAGTCGAGTCTGGGAAGAAGAAACAATCAACAATTTGTTTCTATTCCTCATGCAAAGTTTGTGGAGATGCTGACTTACAAAGCTGAGTTAGTTGGAATTAAAGTAATTCTCACCGAAGAAAGCTACACTAGCAAATCAAGTTTCTTAGATAATGACCCAATCCCAACTTATGGAAAGAAGGACTCAGCACTCAAGTTCAGTGGACGTAGGATAAAGAGAGGACTCTACAAGTCAGCAGACGGAACAATAATCAATGCTGACGTAAATGGTTCTTATAACATACTCAGGAAAGTATTCCCAACAGCACTTGTGTATAGGGATAGTGGGTGTGCAGTTCGCCCGATTCGGATAACACCGAATGAATTTAAAAAAGCATGACAGGATATTTGTCCATGTTTTTGCTAACTGTTAACTTAGAAATAGAGTCCGCGAAGCTTGACTGGTTTTGGTGTCAGATCGGGAAACCTTTCTAGGGCTGAGCACTCGATCGAGCCCGCTGCAACTTCCCCAGTCAAAACAAACAACCGCAACCGTAAAGTAAGAGGCTAAATATGTCAAAATATGACTCCCATCTCAGATGCTCCTTTTGCGGTAAGTCGCAGGAGTACGTCCGCAAGTTAATAGCTGGGCCCGGCGTCTACATTTGCGATGAATGCGTGGAATTGTGCAATGAAATTTTAGAGGAGGAGTTCTTTGACTCTAGCAAAACAATTGGTCAACAGATTCCCCAGTCAGAGGTGCGAGAGTCTCAGGGACAAGGATCGAAACGCCAGAGTCGATCGAGCAAATCGAAAATTGTTCTAGCTCAAATTCCCAAACCCACAGAAATTAAACAGCATTTAGACAACCACGTCATCGGCCAGCACTCAGCCAAAAAAGTCCTTTCTGTAGCAGTTTACAACCATTACAAGCGCTTGAGCGTAGACCAAGCCAAAGACAGCGGCAAGTCTTCCCCCGACAGCGATGTCGAACTGCAAAAATCCAACATCATGCTAGTCGGGCCGACAGGTTGCGGCAAAACCTTGTTAGCGCAAAGTTTGGCACAAATGCTCGAAGTTCCCTTTGCGGTAGCTGACGCGACGACGCTGACAGAAGCTGGATATGTCGGCGACGATGTAGAAAATATTTTGCTGCGGCTGTTGCAAATGTCAGATTTTGATGTGGAATCTGCACAGCGCGGGATTATTTATATTGATGAAATTGACAAGATTGCTCGCAAAAGCGAAAACACTTCGATCACGCGGGATGTATCGGGAGAAGGAGTGCAGCAAGCGCTACTAAAAATGTTGGAAGGAACGGTGGTTAATGTGCCTCCGCAAGGCGGTCGCAAACATCCTTACCAAGATTTTATTCAAGTTGACACGAGCAAGATTCTATTTATTTGTGGCGGTGCTTTTGTCGGTTTAGAAAAAATAGTAGAACAGCGTTTGGGTAAAAAATCTTTGGGCTTTATTCAGCCAACAGAAAGCGACAGCAACTCGACTTTGCCGGCAAAGGATAAGCGGGCGGCTGATATTTTGCAGCAGGTACAGCCGGATGATTTGGTTAAGTTTGGTTTGATTCCTGAGTTTGTCGGGCGGATTCCGGTGGTGACGGTGATTTCGCCGCTGGATGAGGCGGCTTTGATGCAGATTTTGACTGAGCCCCGGAATGCGCTGGTGAAGCAGTATCAGAAGCTGTTGAAGATGGATAGCGTGGAGTTGGAATTTGAGCCGGATGCGCTGCGGGCGATCGCCCAGGAGGCCTACCGTCGCAAAACCGGCGCGAGAGCTCTCCGCAGCATTTTGGAGGAGTTGATGCTGGATGTGATGTACGAGTTGCCTTCTCGCAAGGATGTGGCTCAGTGTACGATTACGAAGGAAATGGTCGAGAAGCGATCGACTGCCGAGTTGCTGTGGCATCCCGCATGGCGGCAACAGCACGAAACAGCTTAATTTGTAGTTTGTAGGGTGCTTGTGGCGCACCCTACAAGCTTGGCAAATTTACTTTATGACAGTTAAAAAAATGTCAGTCAATGTAGTTAAAGCCAGTAAAAAATCGAGATTGTCAGTATCCAGTTTGCTGCCGAGGATTGCAATTTACAGCGCGCTTGTGGCTGGCATCATGGCGTCATGTTACGATTTCAAACTCAATACGATCGCCCTGCCCTCGTCCCCGCCAAGGGGTAAGACATTTTTAGAAGGCAGACAGTATATTACAAGCATCAATAGAGGGCAGCAAGCTTACTATGCAGAGTACGGTCAATTTAGCGATTCCATTGCAAAATTGGGTCTGGGACTTAAAGAACAGACCAAGAACTATAATTACACGATCGTCTCATCAATGGGTCCGGTTCAAACTAGGCACAATCACCGCGAACCAGCACAATTTGAAAGCGCGATCGCGAGCGCCAAACCTACTGATAGGAACCCCGAGAGATCCTACACTGGCGCAGTATTTGCTTACAAACAAAAGGGTAGCAATCTAATAAAAACTATTAGTGCTATATGCGAGAGCGATCGGGAGAACGCAAGTTCTGCAGAAACTTGGAGTCCGCCAACTTTTGACGGCAAAGAAATTCACTGCCAGCCCGGAACAAGGTTACTGCCCGGTTAACTTCCAGCCCGGAACGTTAATGTAAGACCTTGAAACTATTTTGCGTCACTTTTTGACCGTCTAAGTAAAATTGAAACTGCCAATTGCCAGGTTTGTCATCTTGTTTAAAATTGTACCAGCACCAAGTATTTAATCGATCGCCCGTCGTTTTTAAATAAGATTGACTCTGGGCTGCGAATAGTCCTTCAGGGTTGACAACCTTACAATAACTTCTATATTTTCCTTCTGGCAAGTTAGTAGCACTTACACTAAAGTAGACTTTCTTTTTTTGTTTCAAAGACCAAACATCTCTAGTTTTTTTCGATTCTAATTCGTCAGTTAACATCACTTGAGTCTGAGGATTTAACTTTACTGCGTTGATTATTCGTTTGAGATTGGCTGCTGTTTGAGGTTCGGGAAATTTCCAGAGTAAAGGAATAAAAATAGCAGCAATTGCTGTTAATAATCCGACTGATATCAGTGCGAGTTTTGACTTGTTACGCTGCTGAACTACCTCTAGGGGAATCAAAGCATTGAGGGCAGCATCCGCCGAAGGATAGCGGTGTTTGAAATTAGGTTCCACCATTTTTTGCAGCCAGTCAAGAAACTCTGGAGTTAGCTGCGGCAAGCGATGTTTAAAATTAATCGGCCCGGTATCGTCCATCAAGCTGCCAATTTCGGTAGAATTGATGCCGATTAGCAAGCAAATTAGCGTCGCGCCGAGGCTGTATAAATCGGATGCGACTGTTAGCTGGCGGTTGAACATTTGTTCTGGCGGCATAAAGCCCAAAGTGCCTTTGACAACGCTGCTGGCGGCCACTTCTCCCCCCCCGATTCTAGCAAATCCAAAATCGACAAGGCTGACATTTAGGCGATCGTCCACCAAGATATTTTCCGGCTTTAAATCTCTGTGGATAACTGGCGGCACCCGATTTTGCAAGTATTTGAGTATTTCTAACACAGAAATAGCAATTTGCTTAGTTTTTTGCGGTGTTTGCTGCGGCGAAGTTGCGAGGGAATTGGCATCTTTGTATTCCTGTACCATGCAGAAACCCGATGCAGTTTGGAAGGAATCTAAATAACGGGGAATGTTGGGGTTATCGAGTGCGCGCAAAATCTGAATTTCTTTTTCATAAGCTTGATATTCCGCCCAATTAGCACCAGTCTGGGCAAATTGAAATTGTTTGACAACGACGGAACGTTTAGTATTAATTTCGGTAGCAAGATAAGTAACTCTACCGCCCGCCCGGTTGTGTCCGAGTTCGCGAGTTATTTGATAGCCGTAGTTAGAAAAATCAGGAAAATCATTCATAGGTTTAGTAGTAAGAATTTCATTCATTAAAAACAGTAGAATATCGCCGAACAGTTGGTTAAGGTTTAATTAAATTTGGTTCTGATTTGCGATAGTTGGCAAGGATTCTTTTTGGTCGAAAAACAATGAGTTCAAGTAATGGAATAGCAGTAACTGATAGAAAGGCGATAGTCACTCCTCCGACTGCCCACATTTCCATTGGTTCAACCCATTCTATTTGAGTAAAAAGATTTACAAATACTCGCAATACTACTCCTAAGCTAGTACAAAATCCGGCAGTGAGAAAGGCTATATTGACAGCATCTACCTTAATAAATTTTTGGATCGTTAGCTCGGAAATTAGATTGTAAACCATCGAATTAGCTGTTGTGTAAAAAATAGGAGCAATCAAAATAAAACCTAGGATTTTTAGACCACTTTCATCCCAGATTAGTTCCATAAAACTATACGATACACAACCTAATGCAGATAACAATAAAAAACGGAATAAAATACTTACAGGTCTATTTATTTTACCCAATAAATGTCCAATTAAAGTTAAGACTGGAGCTATCGTTATCACAGCAAACGCACTAAATAATTGATGAATTGTATTAGCGTCACCGCTTATTAAATTAAAAAAAACTAAAATAACGACGGTCACAATATATAATATCAATCCAATTAACCAACCATATAACGATCCAAACCAATTAGACTTAAGTCGATTTAATTTTGCCGTGATTGTGATTTCAGCCAGAGCAAATCCATATAAGGCACTGGAAAAAATACCGCTAGTAGTTAAATAGTTGTAGCCAGTTAAATTGAGATATGCAATCAGGTTCAACAGAAAACCAGCCACAACAAAGCAGCACATAAAATTCAGTCTTCCCTTATACAAGAAAGTAGTTTTTTTGGGTATGGGTAGGGGAGAAGTTGTGACTTGCAATTCAATTGTATAAGTATCCGGCTCAGAATTTGCGTGCAATACAAGCTGACGATTGTAAGTTGTATCAGCTAATAATTTACCAGTATCAATTATGATTTTGCAGTCAACCTCATTGCTTTCAAAATTCTGTGGTTCAAAGGAGATCCAAGGGTGGTCATAAGGTGTGTGGGGCGGGTCACTCGGATGCGGTGCGACTTCCCATCTGCCGCAAAGTATTGTATCTGGAATTGGGTTGCTGATTGCGAGGGATTGTGTTAATATTTCTCTATAGTCTGTAGCAATACTATTTAGCCGATCGCGCTCAAGCCTCACTTTCGGCAAACTGCTGGCATCAAGAGACCTCAAAGCCGTCAAAGCATCAGCCGCCGACTTGTATCTATCTTGAATTCTCGGCGCTACCATTGTTTCCAGCCAGTTCATCCAACCCTGCTGCAAGGGCGGGACTAAATGCCGAAAATGAATGCTATAATTATCGTCGATCAAGTTGCCGACATCCACAGATTTTGTACCAGTCAACAAACAAATTAGCGTCGCGCCCAAGCCGTACAAGTCGGATGCTTCTGTTAATTGCCGGTTAAACATTTGCTCCGGTGGCATGAATCCCATTGTGCCTTTGACAACGCTGCTGGCGGCGATGTTTCCGCCTCCCAAGCGCGCAAAACCGAAGTCTACTAGGTAAACATTTAACTCGTCATCGATTAACAAGTTTTCCGGTTTGATGTCGCGGTGGATTACGGGCGGTTTTTGGGATTGCAGGTAAGCTAAAATTTCTAAAGTGGCGATCGCAATTTGTTTAATATCCGGCGGCGAGAAATTACGGGCGATCGCACTTTCGGCATTTTTGTATTCCTGCACCATGCAAAATCCGCTGTCAGTCCCGAAAGCATCGAGATAGCGGGGAATTCCAGGGAAATCCAAACTTTCGAGAACTTTGATTTCCTGTTCGTAAGCTTCGTATTCTGTCCAGCTAGCACCTAATTGGGCGAATTGAAATTGCTTAATTACAACGAAGTTTGTTGTGTTAATTTTTGTGGCGAGATAGGTAACGCGGCCGCCCAAACTGTTGTATCCGAGTTCGCGGATTACTTGATAGCCATGGGTGGAAAAGTCGGGAAAAGCTTTGTTCATAAGGTTTGTAGTGAGGACTTCAGTCCGCAGAAATATCAGAGGACTAAAGTCCTTACTACGAACAGGGTTAATTTATGTGGTTAGATATTAAAAATCGCTGTTACCAAGATAACTTTTTTGGGAAAGGGTGGCAAGTGTGATAGGATTTGAATTCGCGATCGGTTCTAGCGGGGAGCAGCCGCCAGAGGAAACGGGGAAAGTTCGGTGCAAGTCCGGCGCTGTCCCGCAACTGTAATGAGGTTTGTAGTAAGGACTTCAGTCCTCTACCTCTAAAGTCAGAATGCCCGCCGATATCTAACTCACTTTTGAACGCATCTACGAGGTATGGATGATGAATGGAACTAAACGAAACACGGTTGTACGCACAAAACACTGTCTTTTGGTTTGCACTGCTTGCGCTAGTGTTTGGAAAGATGGCAAGCGCCAAGGTAAAAGTGGCGGCCAACAATTTATGGAAGATTTATCTAAACTCGCTAAAGATTGGGAGTTGTCTGATGAGTTTGAGATTCAAGAAGTTGAGTGCATGAGTGCTTGCAGTCACTCTTGTGCGGTCTCTTTTGCTGCTGCTGGAAAGTATACTTATCTGTTTGGTGATTTGCCTCCAAATGAACCGGAAAGTGTCGAAGCTGTACTCGAATGCGCGAGTCAATACTATGCTAAGCCGGATGGTTTGTTGCCTTGGTCAGAGCGTCCTCAAGCTCTTAAAAAAGGTGTGTTGGCTAAGATTCCACCACTGGGAAATTAGAGATAAGGAGCGAAAATTTGGCGTTGCTGAACTTGAGTATGAATTCACATTTTTTACCCTTGAGTAAAACATAGACTTTTTGGGTAGTTGAGCTTTTGGGCAGAACTTAATTCATACTGTCAATCAGCAATGCGATTGTGTGCTTAGGTAAAGGTTCGTAGTGAGGACTTGAGTCCTCTGTTTTGATGAGGACTAAAGTCCTCACTACGAACCTGTCGTTGATGCTTGCATTCTCAACCAGCTAAATACTTGTTCGGCGGTGATATTCAAGGGAATGATTTCGGGTACGGGAACGACATCGCTACCTTCGCAGAATTGCGGTTGTTGATTGGGTAAAAATGCTAAAATCGATCGATCGCCTGGATCGACTAGCCATCCCAACTGACAGCCATGTTCGAGACAGTGAATAATTTTTTTAGTTACGCGGTTGGAGCTTTGTTCTGGCGATAGAATTTCGATCGCCCAATACGGTGCAATTAGCACATTGTCTACTAATTCGCCACTCTCATCAAATTGAATTTGTTCCCACAATAGTACAGAAATATCGGGAACAATCGAGCGCCCGCCAAACGTACACCGCAACTCTGGAAAAGCGTAAGCTATCTTGGGTTCCTCTACCACTTCATTAATGGTACGCAGGAATCGCCCCTGGAGACGAGAATGCTTTGTTTTAGGCATAGGTTTTTGGATGATTTCGCCCTCAATGTATTCGCTGGCTGGTTTAGTTTCTGGCAGTTTCAGAAATTCTTCAAGGGTAATGCGCTCAGTTGCGATCGTCATAAATAAATTCCTCCATGCTAGCGATCTTCAGTATAAGCGAAACAATATTTATCTGGGATACAACTGGTGTTAATTTGCCTAATTTTTGGGAACAATCTGCTGTTTAAATTCAAACACGTTAGGATTTTTGGGGTCATAAAAAGCCCGCAACCAATGCACGTTTGGAGAACCAAAAGTTTCAACTCTGGTAAAGTTTAGCAGTCTGGGGAGTTGAGTGTCATCGTCAAAACGAGGTAAAGGTTTGTCGATGCGGAAATAGTGAGTATCGCCATGCACGAATACGACTTGTCCGGGAAAATTGCGGGTTTCTGTTTCCAGAGTTGCGATAAAATCGTTGTAGCCGGTTATTCTTTTGTCGGTTCGATCGAGTTCAAAGCCCGGATTTGCTTGTGCAACTAATATGATTCCTTTGCTGTTGCTGCGTTTTGCTGAAGCAAAAGATTCTTTAATCCAGGCTAAATTAGCGAAATTGCGATCGGCATATTCTTTATCCTGTTCGGGAGTCCGGCCAAAATTGTTGTTGCTTCCCGGCATATTTATCGCCAAAAATGTTATCCCGTTATAAATCCAGCGGACATTTTCACGATATTTAGCAAACTGCGAATTTTCGCTTTGGCGGGTGAGAGTTAAGGTACGTTTCCCCAAACTTTGAGTGCCTTTGTTGAAGATTTCCCGCAGTTTAGCAAGTCTTTCTATGGGATTGTTGTAACTGGCGTTATTTGAACGGTGACAGTCAGTCCATTCGTTATCACCATAGGCGAGAATGAAGGGCATTTCAAATTTATTAAATAACTGCTGGCGGCTGACAAAAGTTGCATCATCGCAGACAGATCCACCGCTTTTGATATCGCCGTCGTGAATGACAAAGGCTGCGGGCGATCGATTGATATCTGCAATCAAATTCGGAAATTTTGCTTCTTGTTCTGCGCTGTAAGGCAAATCGCCAATTAAGGCAAATTCAAAAGGTCGATCGCTCGAACTCTGAGCGTAACTCAAAATACCAAAACCCGTAATTGAGAAGAAAACAATAAAGGCAATAATGAGATATTTTTTTGTCATTTATTTGGGTGTAACTAATCGAGTCATTATAAATTGCGTAATCCGAACAAAGAACCCGGGCTTTTTAAGGAAGATTGAGAGTTTTTAGCCAATATTTTTGTTGAAAAACTTAGTTTCCAGCCAACGGTGTGCAAGGCATAATGATGATATCATAGATGCCGATAAATCACTCTTAAAAGTTATGACTTTTCGTCGGTTGCTTTCGGTAATTGCCGTGTTTTCGATCGCAAGCTGCGACATCCAAACGCCAAAAACCAACACACAGCGTACAGAAAGCCGTAGCTTGCGGGGCGGGACGCCATCGCCAATTGCAACACCTGCACCGGCTAAACCCAAGTCTGAGATTAAAGAAGCGCAACTAATTGCTGTCGGCGATATCATGATGCACATTACTCAAACAATCTCGGGCTACGATGCAAAAAAGCAAACATACAATTTTGACAGCTTCTTCGCACCAGTTAAAAGTATCCTGTCAAAGGGCGATTGGGTAACGGGAAACCTGGAAACACCTTTAGCGGGCGAAGATGCGGGCGGATATACGGGATATCCGCTATTTAACGCACCAGTGCAATTACTGGATGCTGCGAAAAAAGCTGGATTTAATATCTTGACAACCGCGAATAATCATGCTTTGGATCGGGGAGAAATAGGGGTAATTAGGACGATCGCAAATTTGGGCGATCGCAAAATTGCATCAACAGGGACAGCCAAGTCTAAAGCAGCGGGCGATAGGATTTTGATCGTCACCAAAAACAACATATCGCTAGCCATGCTAGCCTACAGCTACGGCACAAACGGCATCCCGATACCCAAAGGCAAAGATTACCTAGTTTCGCTAATCGACGAAAAACAGATAATCAAAGACATCGCCAAAGCCCGAAAAAAAGGAGCAGATGCGATCGCAATTTCCCTGCATTTTGGCGACGAATATCAGCGACAGCCAAACACCCAACAAAAACAATTAGTTGAAAACCTTTTAAAAGCGGGTGCAGACATCATTCTCGGCAGTCATCCCCACGTCGTCCAGCCTTACAAAATATTTAAATTCAAAGGAAAGAATGGGAAAACCAGAAAGGCCGTAGCAATTTATTCAATGGGAAACTTCATCTCGGGGCAGACCAAAGATTATACAGACTTAGGCGTAATTGTGCAAATAAATATTCGCAAGAAATTTCCCGAAAAAACTACAGAAATTATCAGCATTAAAACAATTCCGACTTGGGTACACCGCTATACTTTGAACAATAAATCTAAGTATCGCATTTTGCCGTTAGAAACAACCGTCACTCAGAAAAAAGATGCGCTGCTAGCAACTTCGCAGTATCCAGTTTTAAAAGCATATCTACAAGAAATGAACAATCATCTTAACTCATTGAATAACAAAGATAAGACGGCGGTTGAAACCGCGCCTAGACAAACAAATTCCGCCTCCGCGGAATGAAGAAAATAACGCGACAATATTTCGTTGTTACCCGCAGATTCAGAAAAACCTGGTTTCTTGATTGCGGTAGCCGAGAAACCGGGTTTTTTTCGACAATATTTCGTTGTCACCCGCAAATTTATAAAAAACCCGGTTTCTTTAGTCGGAGTGCGTAAGTTGTGATTTTCACTTCAACTGCTGAATTAGCCAATCAATCGCCCCCGACACATCAGCAACCCGCTCAACATTAGGAATCGGAGTCCGCTGCACCATTACAACACGAATACCCAACTCCCTAGCGGCGATAATTTTTGGATATGTCGCTGCACCACCGCTGTTTTTGCTAACAATTGTATCAATCTGATATTCCAAGAGCAATTGCCGCTCGTCTCCCAATGAAAAAGGCCCCCTTGCTAATAATAATTCACCATGAGGAACAAGAGTATTTGGTGCCGGAGGATCGATCGCCCGCATCAAACACCAAACATCCTCCAAACCCGCAAACTCCGCCAATTCCTGCCTCCCAATGGTGAGAAACACCCGCCGAGAATGCCCTGACAAAGCCCTTGCAGCCTCCGAGTGGCTGGCGACTTCAATCCAGCGATCGCCCTCCACGGCCTCCCACGCAGGGCGCACCAGCATCAAATGAGGGACATGACACTCAGCCGCAGCCACCGCAGCATTGGCTGAAATCTGCGCTGCAAACGGATGAGTCGCATCAATTAAAAAGTCGATCGGGCTACAACGCAAAAACTCAGCCAGCCCAGCCGCCCCACCAAACCCCCCAATCCGCACCGTACCCGTTTTTGGGGTCAAAGGCTGTTTAGTCCGCCCTGCAAGCGAAGATATCACCTCGATATCAGCAATTTGAGCAGCTCTGGCAGCTACTTCAATAGCATCACCCGTTCCGCCCAAAATTAATAAGCGTTTTTTCATAAAATTACTTTTAACTGATAAGATTTAACCAACGACCGCAATTTAGGTTAATAATATATTTAAGCTGTTCTGTATTTAAATTGTTCTGTGTCAAAAACAAATCAAAGTCTTGTGGGATGGGCTTCTAGCCCGTCCCAAATACTCAATTTAAATACGCAACAGCTTAGTAAAGTTTCAACTGCCACCAAAGATGATTCGCTCACTTTTCACATTTTTTACAGTATTAATTGTAACCGGGTTAGTTTGGTTGGGAAATATCGCGCCCGCCGCCGCACAACTACAAGCAACAGAGCTCACCCCTCAGCAGCAGGAATTAGGAGAACTTGTTCAGAAAGCTTTTGAGGCTACAAACGAAGGCAAATTTCCCGCCGCAGAAACTTTGTGGACAGAAATTATTGACAAATTTCCCTCACAAGCCGCCGCTTGGAGTAACCGAGGCAATTCGAGAGTCAGCCAAAACAAACTACAATTAGCAATTGCTGACTACGAAAAGGCGATCGAACTAGCTCCGAATGCTCCCGATCCCTACCTAAATCGCGGCACAGCCTTAGAAGGTTTAGGACGCTGGGAAGAAGCGATCGCCGACTACAATCATGTGCTAGAATTAGACCCGAAAGATCCAGCCGCCTACAACAACCGAGGTAACGCCGAAGCAGGTTTAGGACAATGGGAAATAGCAATTAAAGACTACAGCAAAGCTTTTGAATTGGCGCCCGAATACGCCTTTGCTCGTGCCAATCACGCCCTCGCACTTTATCAAAACGGGCAAACCAAAGAAGCAATTCGCAACATGAAAAACATTGTCCGCAGATATCCCCAATTTGCGGATATGAGAGCAGCCCTCAGTGCCTGTCTTTGGGAGGCTGGACAGCGCGGTGAAGCTGAGAGCAATTGGGTGGCCGCAGTCGGTCTCGATTCCCGCTACAAAGACCTCGATTGGGTGGCAAAAACCCGCCGCTGGCCGCCAGTTGTAGTTAGCGCTTTAGACAAATTCTTGAACTTGAAATAAGATTAGACGGCGGTTCATTAGACGGCGGTTGATTAGACGGCGGTTGAAACCGCGTCTACACAAACCAAACCCGCCGACGCGGGTTGAAGATAAAACGGCGGTTGAAACCGCGTCTACATAAACCAAACCTGCCGACGCAGGTTGAAGATAAAACGGCGGTTGAAACCGCGTCTACACAAACCAAACCCGCCGACGCGGGTTGAAGATAAAACGGCGGTTGAAACCGCGTCTACACAAACCAAACCTGCCTCCGCAGGTTGAAGATAAAACGGTTAAAATTATGTTATTTTCTTGAGTCCGCGGAGGCGGACATCGTTTGTGTAGACGCGGTTTCAACCGCCGTCTGAGCGGACATCGTTGGTGTAGACGCGGTTTCAACCGCCCTCTTTCTTAAGTCTGCGGAGGCAGACATTGTTGGTGTAGACGCGGTTTCAACCGCCGTCTAATTCTCCAATGTACCGACGCGGTTTCAACCGCCGTATAATTCTCCAATTCGTGCAGCATTCAACTCCTCGATATTCCTAAAAATCGCCGCAGCACCAGCTTTTTTCAGCGCCGCAGCATAGGCTTCACAGCGAACAGAATCATCCAAAACGTGAGGCGGCAAAATTCCTGCACCCAGCCAAACCCGATTCGGTTGTAATTCCCGCGCCTTCACCACGGTGTAAATATCGGCAACTGTATCTCCCGCATAAATCACGGGCAAATTGCTTTCTAAACCGTGCCGATTTTCCAACTGTTCAATTGTCGAGAAAAGTCCAGTCGGATCTGGTTTTCCCGGTGCATCTTCCATCGCGACTAACACGGGGGAATTTAAGCCGAGTTTCCCTTCCAAAACATAAGCTGCTTCATCGTGCATCGCGCCACTAAAAAATCCCCAAGCAACGCCTCCAATTGTTAGATTTTCCAGGTAAGCTGGATTTAACAGCAGCGGTTCGTCACAAATGTAACCAGTCCAATTTTTATCGTCATTCCCGCGATAGCGACTTTGGAAAAAAGCGACTAATTCGTCATATTTGAAATCGAGTTGATTTCGCGATCGCCCAATTCCATCAAAATAACGGCAAACTAACTCCAAAGACGCTTCCCAGTCATTATTCCACACACCCTCAGACTTCAGAGAGTCGATATCGATCGAATTCGGGCGAAAAGCACCAGCCGTGAAATGTTCTACCGCATCTGCGATCGCCCTTCGATAGGAACCGGACACATCCCGCACCACACCATCAATGTCAAAAACTAAAATAAATCTGCTCATAACTTAATTATCCCTGTACCTGGGGCGAGTGAGTGGACAAATTTTATTGGTTTCGGGCCCCTAAGCAGCGGGAAACCCAGCCCTTCGACAAAACTTTTAATCGCCGATGAGCCATTATTGAACAGAATGTGCTACGCTTAGCGATTGTAGAAATTTTTAATAAGTTCGATCGGAACCCTGGAGGTTTGCTTGTCCAAGTTCATCTTAAAAGTTCTCTGGCTAGAAGAGAATGTTGCCCTCGCCGTTGACCAAGTTGTCGGTAAAGGAACTAGCCCGCTGACAGCTTATTTTTTCTGGCCGCGCAAGGATGCGTGGGAAGAACTCAAAAACGAACTCGAAGCCAAACACTGGATTGCTGACAACGATCGCGTCGAAGTCCTCAACCAAGCTACAGAAGTAATCAACTACTGGCAAGAAGAAGGCAGACGGCGCCCGATGACTGAAGCTCAGTCAAAGTTCCCTGAAGTGACTTTTACCGGCAGCAACTAAGCCTAGCTTTCAGTTGCTACCCAGATAAATTGCCTGTGATGGCTAACAGGAGAACGAGAGAGGGGGAGAAGGCGAGAGGATTTGCTTTTTCCACCTCGTCCTGAAAAATACACTTTAAATGCGCTACAGCCGATCGAGATATTGCCCTTTTCAAGGGCGGTGAGGTATAGCACTTCTCAAAAAGATGAGGTATGTTGTTGGGCCCCGGCCCTCTTTGAATTTGTTGTATAGCAAGATATGCACCTAACAACTCCATTTACAGTCATACCTCATCTATCTGAGAAAGGCTATATGTCAGGTAATTGGTAATGGGTAATTGGTAATTAGTAATCACTTGAGTGCACTAACTTAAGAAGCGCTATATTAACTCGAATTTTCAGACATAATCGGGTTCTGAGCCTGGTAGATTTGAGATGAGAGATTTAAGATTTATCTAAAACAAAGCTCTAAGTAGATAAGGGCAAAAACATCGTATCTACAAGATACTATTGTTTTTTACTAACAACTGACAACTAACAACTGACAACTGGCAACTGTCAACTGTCAACTGTCAACTGTCAACTGTCAACTGACTTCTTCCCGGAACTTATGGGCGCCGAAAGCACGATCGACCAAACCGAACAAATGCCGCTGGTAGTCAATCCCGACATTCTCCAGCAAGCCATCCTCTACAAAATTAACACTCGCGTCACCGCACGCGGAGAATTAGTTTTCCCCTGCGTACCGGGAATGGTAAACCACTATCTCAAGTCAATCGAAAAGCTATTTAGCACCCTCGACAGACCCCTCCCAGAAGACCGTAAAGAGGAACTCAGAAAGCTTTTAGCGACTAAATTAGAACAGGGCTACCGCACTTCAACAGCATCGATGATGATTCTGCAATACGAATCAGTGCAGCCGCCACAAACCGGTTTAGCTTGCAAAGTAATTGTCACTACTTCAACAGTAGGAGAACAATATAAAAGCTGGGTTGACACCAGAGAACCGCCTCTATTTGGTTCCCATCCCGATGCAAAATTGATGGCAACGGCTGCTAAATTGGGAAATCCCGATCGCATCCGCATCTTAGACGTGGGGGCCGGTACCGGGCGCAATACCTTACCGCTGGCGAGATTGGGCTATTCTGTAGATGCGATCGAGCTAACCCCAGCTTTTGCAGAACAATTGCAAACAGCCGCCACCGCCGAAAACCTTCCCGTCACAGTAACAGAAGGCGACGTGCTCGATCCCTTAATGCGGATGAAACCAGCCCGCTACCAACTTGCAGTTGCCGCCGAAGTCATCTCACATTTTCGAGACATCGATCAAGTACGGCTTTTCCTGGCGAAAATGTGCGATTTCCTCTGTCCCGGAGGCGTGTTGCTATTTAGCACATTCTTAACCGTCGGCGACTACCAGCCAGACGCCCTCGTGCGACAAGTTGCACAACTTTCCTGGTCTACTTTATTCACGCCCCAAGAGCTCGCCGCCGCCATGGAAGGCTTACCCTTAGTCCAAATATCCGACGAATTGGTGTGGGAATACGAACGCCACCACCTGCCAAAAGAAGCCTGGCCGCCAACGCCTTGGTTCCCGAGTTGGGCCACAGGTAGAGATGTCTTCCCGATGGCAAATGGACGGCCGCCCATGGAATTGCGCTGGATTTTGTGCCGTCGCAGCTAATACTATTTTCGATCTGAGGTACGTTGTTGCG
Organism: Microcoleus sp. PH2017_09_SFU_O_A; assembly: GCF_020738625.1. NCBI lineage: Bacteria > Bacillati > Cyanobacteriota > Cyanophyceae > Oscillatoriales > Microcoleaceae > Microcoleus > Microcoleus sp. PH2017_09_SFU_O_A. The sequence goes on along the minus strand of NZ_JAEQCF010000037.1, from coordinate 47,819 downwards.
CTTGAGCGCTCTTTATAATCTTAGGAAAGAGCGCTTTCATTGCAACAACGTACCTTGATTTAATGGTATTTCTTCTGTAAAACCTAGATCCACCCGGAGCGCTGAAGCGCAACTACATACCTTCGGAGCGCTGAAGCGCAACTACGTACCTTCGGAGCGCTGAAGCGCAACTACGTACCTTTTTTTATTGTGATTGTTCCGTCTTGGACTGATTTATAAGCTGCCCCAGCAATCAAAACCTTTGAGATAGGCTGATAGTTCCATCAAGTCTTTTTATTTTCACAGCATAAAGCCGACTTATTGTCAAATGTTACGGAGCCGACACACAAAAATTTACAAATATATATATTAAAATGTAAACATAGCGAAGTAAAATCGCCCGTGGGTGAGAAACCCGGTTGCTGATTAGATCCTATCTTGGCAAACCTGTGATTGCTTGCGATAAATTGGGTCGATCTGGCGTTGAAATTACGTAAAATTCGATACGCTATCTAAAATCGGTGCAACTATACTTAACAATGAATCAACAAAACCTATTCCTCCAGATAGACGACGCTTTAGGGGAAGAGGATTAAACCATAGATTAGCTCGCTAATTGGCGAAGCTCCTGAGACACAAATATGCTTTTAACACGTCCACTACAAGCGTTTGGAGCAATCTTCGGGCACAAACCTTTCACAAAAAGATCGATCGAGCAAAAAACCAGTAAAAATTATTTAGAGGGGAATAGTTATCCCGCTCCAAACCAACAACTAGACTGGTATATCATCCAACTGGAAACGCTGATGAGTAACGCAAAATCTAACTGCACCGATGGAGAGATTGCCGCTTGGCTGCGGGGATTGCTGACAATTGCTTGGGCTGACGGCAACTTTGACGAAAACGAGCAAAAAATGATTGCTAGCCTGACTCAGGATGAACTAAATCCGGTATCTTTTGAGACCGGTTTTGAACCGATTACCGCAGAGGAACTAGCTGCTGTATTCGGGACAGGTACCGCCAACGGGGAGAATTTTTTGAGAACAGCAGTCATGGTAGCCTTAGCAGACGGTACTTACTCTCTGAGCGAAGACGAGGTACTTTACAAGTTTTGCACAGCTTTGGGTCATAACGTGGAGGCGATCGAATCTCTGCGACACACGATCGAAGACAGCAGCGCGCAGCCGCAGGAATCAAGCAGCCAAACAGCCGTTGATTATGCAGCAACACCGCTTTCTGGGCGGCCTCAACCTCAGCAGAAAAATGTCCTGACACCCGTGAAAGACTGGCTTGACGGCTGGGAAGTTCACGATCCGAGAGTGGCACGTTTTGTCTGCAAAATGATTCCACCGCAGTGTCCGTTTGAGCGAGATGTCGTATTATTCGGCCGCAAAATCGTCCACATTCCACCGATGTGCAAGCTTAACCCGCTGTACGAACAATTGGTGGGGATGCGCTTTCGAGCTCTCTGCTATTTGGCAGATGATTGCAAGGAAGATGTATCGTCATATTGTTAGGGGAATTGGGCATTGGGCATTGGGAATGGGGAATGGGGAATTGGTAATTGGTAATTGGTCATTGGTCATTGGTCATTAGTCATATCGTTTCCGGTTGCATCGGAATTATATATTTGGATGGTATCAATCAGTGATGTCCCCGCTCGCGATTTGGGTCGCGAGCGGGGACAGCACTATATAATTCCGATGCTACCGGATTTGATATCATTGGTCATTCTTGTGAAATGTTGGATTAATGACTGTAAGCTATTAACCAATGACTACTAATTAGTCCAGTAGGATGTGTAATTCACACCAAAAGATAAACATTGTAGTTGGATCTGGTATCATAACTAATGACTACTGACTAATGACTACTGACTATTGACTATTGACCAATGATTATTGATTAAATTATGCAATTTATCGATCGCGCAGATGTTCAAGTCGCAGCCGGCAAAGGCGGCGACGGTATGGTAGCTTTTCGCAGAGAAAAGTATATACCGGCGGGCGGGCCAAGCGGCGGCACCGGCGGGCGGGGCGGTTCTGTGTTTATGGTGGCGGTGGAAAGCCTGCAAACGCTGCTGGATTTCCAGTACAACCGGATTTTTAAAGGCGAAAACGGGAAGAAGGGCGCGCCGAAGAATATGACTGGTGCTTCAGGAGCCGATCGCACGATCGAGGTTCCCTGCGGTACAGTAGTTTACGACGCGGAAACTCAGGCAATTTTAGCAGATTTGGTGACGCCCGGACAGACTTTTTGTGTTGCCAAAGGTGGTAAAGGCGGTTTAGGAAATAAGTGTTTTCTGACAAATTCTAACCGCGCTCCAGATTATGCGTTACCGGGAAAAGAAGGAGAACACAAGTTTTTGCGCTTGGAATTGAAGCTGTTAGCTGAAGTTGGAATTATTGGTTTGCCGAATGCTGGCAAATCTACGCTAATTTCTGCTTTGTCGGCGGCGCGTCCAAAGATTGCAGATTATCCGTTTACAACTTTAATTCCGAATTTGGGCGTAGTCAAAAAACCAACCGGCGACGGTACTGTTTTTGCTGATATTCCAGGATTAATTGCCGGGGCTCACGAGGGCGCGGGTTTGGGTTATGAGTTTTTGCGGCACATTGAACGGACTCGGTTGTTGCTGCATTTGGTGGATATTACTGATGAAGATCCGATCGCAGATTACGTCACAATTCAAGAAGAATTGAAAGCTTACGGGCGAGGTTTGGGCGATCGGCCGCAGATTTTGGCTTTTAATAAGGTAGATGCGATCGATCTTGAGGATGAGGAAATTGGAAATGCGATCGCGCGATTGCAGGAAATCAGCGGTGCTCCGGTGTTGATGATTTCGGCTGTGAGTCGAGTTGGGTTGGATGAGTTGATGCACCAAGTTTGGCTGAAACTCGATGAGATGAATGAGGTTGAAGCGGAGGCGCTGTCAGCAGTCGGAGTCTTGTAGCCCTTATTTCCTGACATAGGGATTGAAACCGTTATCTGTGAAGATTGACACAATCAAAAACAGCAAAAAAACCAAAATTCCCGATCGGGGATTTTGCATTATTTTTGGCAATTGATATCAGAAACCAGTTGTATTAATCTTTGCATAATTCCCAGAAACCGGGTTTCTTCCGAAATCTCTGGCCACCAACCTAGGTTATCTGAGAAACCCGGTTTCTTAATCTTTGCATAATTCCCAGAAACCGGGTTTCTTAACTAAATGAACGCGATTATGGCTTGACAACAATAATTCCCTTACCTGGGCCCGAGAAAATTTCAACGTGAGCGACTCGCCCAGTCCCAGAATAAAATCTGACTTCGGCTTTCGCTTCAGAAGGCATTGATTTCCAACCACCATTAGAGGCAACTAGAATAGTTTTTAATCCATCATTCCAGTCAATTATAATTTGGTTGGGACTCTGCTTGATCGAACAGCCTATTGTTTGAGCCTGCGTTTGATTCTGTCCGTAAAAACTGCATTTAGAGCTATAATTTTCACCAGAATTTCTCGTCTGGGCTTGAGTATTGGTACAGAAAGCTATTGTCGAACCTAGTAGCAAATTAGCCACTAAAAATGTTTTATAAAATAAAGATAACTTAAGTTTCATAGTTGGGCGCTCCAGATACAAAAATGCGGTATTCGTTCAAAATTCAGACAGTGAAATTGAAACCAGGATAAAAATTCAACAAACCTTGTTAACTCTCAAATCTTCTTAATGTCCTCCCAACACCAGAATACAACCAACATTAGCCGATCGCACATTCCACTCAAACTCAACAATACAAACAATCGCAGCAACCATAATATCGGATAATTGGGAAGCAATTAACCTCCGCCACCAGCATGAGTATTGACCAACTAAACACAGACTACAGCATCGCCGGCCACCTCACCTTCGCCAGCGGAAACGGCGGTTTCCCGATGATTCACATCGACAACGGCCAAGCCAAAGCCTTGATATCTGTGTATTCCGGCCAAGTGCTCTCCTTCCAACCAGCCACCGAAACCGCAGATTTGATGTTCCTCAGCGACAAAGCCTACTACGCCGAAGGGAAAGCCATCAAAGGCGGTGTACCCATCTGTTGGCCTTGGTTTGGCCCAGATCCCGAAGGCTTGGGCCGCCCAGCCCACGGGTTTGTCCGCAATCGCCTCTGGAATGTCGTCAACACCGGTACAACTCCTGACGGCGCCACCCAAGTCACCCTAGGCCTCAAGGATACCGAGGAAACTAGAGCAATTTGGCCCCAAGCTTTTGAACTGGCGATCGCAATTACGATCGGCACCACTCTCACAGTAGAATTAATCACCCGCAATCTCGGCGACAAAGCATTTCCCCTCACCCAAGCCTTCCACACCTATTTCCTAGTCGGAGACATCAACCGCGTGCAGGTGTTGGGTTTAGAAAACAGCCAATATCTTGATAAAGTTGACGGTGGAGTCGAAAAAACTCAAGTAGGTGCAGTCGTAGCTGTCGGTGAGGTCGATCGAATTTATCTCGATGTCACCAACGAATTCGTCATAGACGATGCCGCCCTCAATCGTCGGATTCGGATTAAATCATCTGGCAGTAAATCCGCCGTAGTATGGAATCCCTGGGTGAAAATTTCTGCAAGCATGGCCGACCTTGATGATAGCGATTATCAGCGTTTAATCTGCGTGGAAACGACCAATGCGGCGACGGATATTGTCGAAGTCCCCGCCCATGGTGAGTTCAGTTTGCAAGCAATTTACAGCGTTGAACGCGATTAAGCAATGAGAGTTTAATCTCAGCGGTGATGGGGCTAAAATTCCCAGAGTTGGATTGAAAAACTCTGTCACCGTAATGCCTAAGTCTTACCCTCAGAGATATTGCTATAATGAGATATCAAGATAAGTTATGGAAAAATCAACAGCTAATATCGTTTAAGCTTGGATCGGAATGATTTAACCGCAGAGAGCGCAGAGAACACAGAGTCAGAAAAGAGAGAGATGAATAATTCTAATACCAATGAATTTGATATAATATCCGAATATACTGAGTGGCAAAGTACCGAGTGGCAAGACTATTCATTAACGCAACTTTTCTACGAAGATGATGAAATTGAATATTCCTTGGAAGATGCTCAAGAAATCTATCAAATTAATCAATTTAAATCTACATAATGGATACAAATAAAAGACCATTCTTTGTCGTAAAATAAACCTCAAAGAACAAAAAAGTGATTTTTCTTATTGGCAAACTCAATCTTATCAAGCCAGACTTAAGGCATTAGAAGAAATTCGTCATAGTTATCACCAATGGAAATACAAAAATACTGAATCAAGACTTCAAAGAGTTTATACAATTTCTCAACGATAATCATTAATTACTATGGCAAAAGACATATTTCATAACACCGTCAAAATCGCTCTTCAAAAAGAAGGTTGGCAAATCACCCACGATCCTTATCAACTGCGCTATGGTATAGCTGATATCTACATTGACTTAGCTGCCGAATCAGCGATCGCAGCCGAAAAAGAAGGCAGTCAAATCGCAGTAGAAGTAAAAAGCTTTATTAGTGGCTCTAACATTTCAGCATTTCACACGGCTCTTGGTCAATTTCTAAACTACCGAATTGCCATAGAAGTTTCTGATGAACCAGGGCGTATTTTGTATCTAGCAGTACCTAGAGATGCTTATCAAACCTTTTTACGTTTTGAACCAGCAAAAACAGTCATTCAGCGATATCAGGTTCGGTTAATTGTTTATAATCCAAATAGTGAGGCTATTGAACAATGGATAGAATAAATGAGTATCGCCAAATTGTTTGTCAATTTCTCGAAGACTTCGCCAAAGACGACACCCAAGCTCAGTTAATTTTTGACCATTCACGCGATCGCTATTTGGTGATACATCATAGTTGGCGCGATGAATATCGCATATATGGTTGCGCCATGCACTTAGATATCATCGAGGGCCAAGTTTGGATTCAGCAAAATAGCACCGAAGTCTTCATCGATCAAGAGCTAATTCAGCGCGGTGTCTGTAACAAAGATATCATTTTGGGATTTCGCTCACCCACAATTCGCAAACATCTTGCAGCTATCCTAGACAGTCAAGAAAGTGATACAGTTTGACAAGGCTTTTAACAATGGGCAATTGATAATTGGATCGAAAGCGGGTTTAACTCCCTCACCTATAATATGGATTGTTTGAGGGTAGGGTTTGAATCTCCATCAAAAAAATTCACTGTCAACTGTCAACTGTCAACTGTCAACTGCTATACTTACCATCAATGATTATGCAAAACTATAACTGGAAAAAACTCCAAAATGGCTCAGATATTCGCGGTATCGCCCTCGAAGGGGTTCCCGATGAAAAAGTTAACCTCACTCCCGAAATTGCGACAATTTTAGGTCAATCCTTTGTCAGTTGGCTGGTGCAAAAAGTCAATAAACCTGCGGAAAAGTTGATAATTGCGATCGGGCGTGACAGTCGCCTATCCGGGCCAACTTTAATGCAAGCAGTCATGGATGGTATAGCCTTAGTTGGTTCTACAGTATATGACTTTGAAATGGCATCAACTCCCGCCATGTTTATGAGTACAATCACTCCAGGTTTTGAGTGCGACGGCGCGATTATGCTGACTGCTAGCCATTTACCTTTTAATCGCAACGGCTTAAAGTTTTTCACCGCTAAGGGTGGATTACAAAAAAAAGATATTACCGATATCTTAACATTTGCCGAAACCAATGAGTTTAAAAAAGCTGCCGTTTTCGGTACTATTACCAAGCATGATTTCATCTCAGTTTATGGCAACCAATTTGTCGAAAAGATTAGGGAATCAGTCAATCATCCCGATAATTTTGAGCAGCCGCTGACAGGCTTGAAAATTGTTGTGGATGCGGGGAATGGTGCGGGCGGATTTTATGTTGATAAAGTCTTAAAGCCTTTGGGTGCTGACACTACCGGCAGTCAATTTTTAGAACCGGATGGTACATTCCCGAATCACGTGCCGAATCCCGAAGATAAACAGGCAATGCAGTCAATTTGTCAAGCGGTAATTGCCAATCAAGCTGATTTTGGGATTATTTTTGATACGGATGTCGATCGCAGTGCGGCTGTGGATCAATTTGGCAAGGAACTGAATCGCAATCGGTTAATCGCGTTGATTTCGGCGATCGTCCTACAAGAGCACCCAGGCTCTACCGTCGTTACGGATTCTATCACATCCGATGGTTTAACGCAATTCATCGAACAGGATTTAAAAGGAATTCACCATCGCTTTAAACGCGGTTACAAAAATGTGATTGACGAGTCGATTCGCCTCAATGCAGCGGGACAGGAATCGTGGCTGGCGATTGAAACTTCTGGACATGGCGCTTTGAAGGAAAATTACTTTCTGGATGATGGCGCTTACTTGGTGAGCAAATTATTGATTGAGTTGGCTAAATCCAAATTAGCTAATCAATCTTTGCCGGATTTAATTGCGAATTTACAAGAACCTGAAGAAAGTGCAGAGTTTCGGATTAAAATTGGTGTGGATGATTTCAAAGCTCAGGGAAATTTGGTAATTGAGAAACTGCAAGAATTTGTCTCAACCCAAGCCGACTGGGGAATTGTACCCAATAATTACGAAGGTTTGCGAGTTTCCTGCACGTCAGCTAGCGAATCGGGCTGGTTTCTGCTACGCTTGTCACTGCACGATCCGGTGATGCCTTTGAATGTTGAGTCGAATGTTAAGGGTGGTGTTGCTCAAATAGTCGATCGCCTTTTAGCTTTTTTCCAAACAACAGAATCTCTTGATTTGTCGGCACTATCGAGTAGATAAAGAAGACGGCGGTTGAAACCGCCAGAAAGATAAAGAAGACGGCGGTTGAAACCGCCAGAAAGATAAAGAAGACGGCGGTTGAAACCGCGTCTACACAAGCAAAGTCCGCCTCCGCGGACTGAAGAAAATAACTGAAGAAAATAACGCAATTTTCACCGTCAATTCTTCAACCTGCGGAGGCACGTGCAAGTTTGTATAGACGCGGTTTCAACCGCCGAGTTTTCTATTAATAAACCAAACCCAAGGAGGGATTTTATCATGTGGCTTTTAATCATTAAATGTTCTGCGGAAAGCTGGACTCTCAATTCCAAAGCTTTCAAAGTCATTGCTGACAAATATCCGGCTACGCCTCTTTCTTCCAAAAAGATGAAAGGCGACGGTGAACGCATCATGGAATATAAACTGGAAAATGTCAATGATGTAGAGGATTTTATGGAAGAATGCTTGACTTTAGAGGGTTTTACCGCCACTTTTGAATCTCTGTAAATCTCAAATCAAAAAGGTACGTAGTTGCGCTTCAGCGCTCTTTCATAGATTAGGATGAAAGAGCGCTAAAGCGCAACAACATACCTCAAATCAAAAAGGTACGTAGTTGCGCTTCAGCGCTCTTTCTTATATTAGGATGAAAGAGCG
>NZ_JAEQCF010000037.1:0-39350 GCF_020738625.1 Microcoleus sp. PH2017_09_SFU_O_A | reverse complement strand
GAGCGCTAAAGCGCAACAACATACCTCAAATCAAAAAGGTACGTAGTTGCGCTTCAGCGCTCTTTCTTATATTAGGATGAAAGAGCGCTAAAGCGCAACTACATACCTAGAAGAGTCCTGGTGTTTCTAAAATCGGCTTGAGCTACGAATGCGTCCGTTGTAATTAACTGTGATTCTGCCATGTTGGGAAACAGTCACAACTGTCTCAACCGTATAGACAGATGAACCGGGTTTGTAACCTTGAAAAGTAAATGTCCAAGTACCGTCACCATTGTCAACAAAAGGCGATTCGGCTGATGCGCCGTGCATCGATGCTTCGGCTCGATATTCGCCCAAACCGCCGTTAGTATTCTCTGCTGCTTGACGGGCTAGGTTTTTCGCTCGATTCAGTTCGATATTATTGGAAGTAACTGTAATATCCGTGAATTCACTTTGAGAAGAGCGAAGGGGATTGCTGAAGGCGGGGGAGACTCCCACGGCTAAGGTTGAGAGTGCTAGCAAACAAGCAAGTCGGGTGGTTAGTTTCATAATACAAACTCATTTATAGTTTGTAAACTCTACGGGACTTGCGCTAACTGGCCCGGAATAGAGAAGACGGCGAATTCCATTCGCCCGATTTTCTTCAACCCGCGGAGGCGGGTTTTGTTTGTGTAGACGCGAATTCCATTCGCCCGGTTTTCCTTAAACATATTTTAGGGTGAATCAATTAATTTTTGATTTTCACTTTGGACTCGGCGGGTGTTTCCCCGTCGTTTAAATAGCGGTAACTCATCTTAGAAATATCCCGAATCAATGTTTGAGCTGGCTTCTCGGTTTCCGGCGGATGCTTCACCATCACCGCTACTAAATAACGCTTGCCGTTTGGCAAATCTACCATCCCCGCATCGGCTAGCATTGTATTAATGTTGCCGGTTTTGTGAGCAATCACTGCTCCTTCGCCCAAGCCTCTCGGTAGCAAAGAATCGTTTTTAGTTTGCCGCATGATTTGCAAAATACGATCGCGCGATTTGACAGAAACCAAATTTCCGCGATCGACTTGAGCTATAATATTTATCAAATCCTTCGGGCTGCTAGTATTCGTTCCCTCCAAATCTGGCAACTTATTGTGCAGCACCGTCGCCCTCAATCCCCAGTTGGCAAATTGCTGATTTAAAACCTCCGCACCTCCCAGCAACTCAACCATCATATTTGTCGCGGTATTGTCGCTGACAACAATCATCTTTTTCGCAACTTCCAAAGCCGAATATTTTTCACCCGGTGCGTCGTCTTGCATATCCCCAGAACCGCCGACAATGTGTTCCGGTTTCAGCGTCAGCACTTGATCTAACTGGATTTTGCCTTCATCTACTGCTTGGAAAAAAGCTACTAAAATTGGCACTTTTATCGTGCTCGCTGAAGCAAAAGGAGCATCGCCGTTAAAATTTACATAGCTTCCTGTATCTAAATCAACTAGAAATATTCCCGCTGTCAAAGTGGCATTTTCCGTTGCTATCACCTGAACTTCTGTTTTCAAAGCTGCTATTTCTTGATTCAATTGCAATGCTTCTGGGGTGGCTGGTGCAGCAACTGCGCTATCGGCTGGGTTTTTCTGGCCTGCGGGGGTTTCCTGTGTCGCTACGCCCGATCGACTCACAGCATTCACCACTGACAGCAGCGTACCGCAAATCACCGCCATCCCAACTCCCAAAATCAGCAACCGAGTAGCATATACCAACGGCGGCACGTTCCCAGTTGCAGAGCGTTTGCCCGGTCTCTGATTCGCTTGCGGGCGCGGTTTCGGCACGGGGGCTTTTTTGACCTTGGGGGCTGTTACCGGGTCTGGAATGCTCTCTGGTGGTGCGCTGGCTCGACTTTTACGGGGTGCGGGGGGAGTTGTCGTTTCGGGTTCGCTGATGGGATTGCTGGCCCGAGTGCTGACAGGGGAATTTGGTTCGGGAAAAGCGAACATATCCACAGCAGCGAGGCCTTTTTTGCGAGGTTGGCGACTCTTCGCCTCCCCAATTTTGGTGGTTTTGCTGCTTCTGGGTTTTCTGGGATTAATTGCTGATTGGGGATTGGACAAAAAGTCCTGCGCGCTCAATTCTTCGGAGGTAGGTGCGGGAGAATTGGCTCTACTTCTCTTGCTGCGGCTTGGTTGTGGTGAGAAAGTCGCAGTTTCTGATGTGGGAATTTCGGAATTGCTGTTTGGCTGTTGGGGAGGGCGACGGCGGCCGGATTTGCCAGACTCGCTTGCTGTGCCGGATTGAGGCGGCTGCGGGCCGGAGTTGGCAGAGGCTATCGAGGACATCACTGATAATATCGATCGTTTGGGAAACCGCTCTGCCACGTCTTACTCCTTCTGCACTGTAAATTTCAAGTTTAAGATTTTTTAGCTTAACAGCCAATCGATTTTAGATTTTAGATTTTAGATTTTAGATTTTAGATTTACTCCACACGCACCCCTGCACCCAATTGTCACCCAAGAAACCGGGTTTCTTGACTAAAAACCTACGCTTTAAGGTAATTTCCCGGCAAGAAACCCGGTTTCTAATACCACGACACCTAGCTATCCCTTGGATTTTCCGGCAACGCCCCATCCAGAGTATCAGAAACTGGCGATCGCGGATAACTTTTCAATCCCCATTCTGTTTGACGAATCGCGCCCCGCAGCATGGCGACTTCATCCACTGTCGGATAAGCCCTGTTGTACAAACGCCGAAATTTTTCCATCCGACTTGCTGCTGTGTGCGGCTGCAAATATCCAATTTTCAGCAGCAGCCCTTCTAGTTGCTGGTAGTATCCCTCCAACTGTTCCAACGGAGCACTGTTGGGGAGAGGGGGAGAGGGGGGGATTGGGAGAGGGGGGGATTGGGAGAGGGGGAGAGGGGGGGATTGGGAAAATATTCCCTCTTCCTGATTCCTTGTATCCGTTACATCCGTTACAGAATCTGTTGCCGAACTTCCCTCTTCCTTCTTCCCTCTTCCTTCTTCCTTCTTCCCTCGGACTTCGTCCAGATACAATTCATAGCAGCAAATAGCTACAGCTTGAGCGAGATTTAAGGAAGTGTAAGCATCGCTGCTGGGAATCCGAATCAAGCGCTGGGCGCGGTTTAATTCGGCGTTAGTCAATCCACAATCTTCTCGACCAAAAATTAGGGCGCTGGGGGCTTCTAATAACCAAGGTAAAGCATCTGCGGGTGCTTCTAGTGGCATTGGGTGCGATCGACCATCATCTCCTGTCGTTGCGATCGCCCTGACACATCCTACCAAAGCAGCCGGCAAACTCTCAACTACTATCGCCGTTTCTAGTATGTCGGCGGCGCGCACAGCCATCAACCGGGCTTCTTCCCCTAAATAATCGCACTGGGGATTCACCAAAATTAATTGGTGCAAACCCATATTTTTCATCACGCGGGCTACAGAACCCACATTTAAGGGCCCTGCGGGTTCGACTAAGACGATTCGGATGTTGGCATGGGGCATTGGTAATTGGTAATTGGTAATTGGTAATTGGTAATTGGTAATTGGTAATTGGTAATTGGTAATTGGTAATTGGGCATTGGCTATTAGAAAAATCACTAACAAGTAACAAGTAACCAGTAACCAGTAACCATTCCCGATTCCCGATTCCCGATTCCCGATTCCCGATTCCCGATTCCCGATTCCCCATTCCCTCAAATAATTAAGAAAGACTATAGTTAATTTACCTACTGTCAAAATTAGCATGGCAAAGCAACGATTGAAGTCCGATTTACCGACTAAGATGTGTCCGGTGTGCGATCGACCTTTTACTTGGCGCAAAAAATGGGCCGACTGCTGGGATGAGGTGAAATACTGCTCGGATCGCTGTCGCCGCCGCCGTAATAGCACAGAAAATTAAGAATGTCTTGCCATTTGCCAAACTGAGGCTAAGATTGCAAAGGAAAAATTTCACGGTTAGAAGTATGGCATCGCAACAGGTGCAACCAAAGCTAGTTATTCACGGCGGTGCCGGTAGTTGTCTGCAAAGCAAGGGCGGAATTGAAGCGGTGCGGAAGTCGCTTTACGATGTTTTGGAGGCAGTGTATCCGCTGCTGAAAAATGGCGCAAGTGCCGTAGATGCAGTAGTGCAGGGCTGTCGGTTGTTGGAAGATGACCCGCGATTTAATGCGGGCACGGGTTCTGTGGTACAGTCGGACGGGCAAATTCGGATGAGTGCTTCGCTGATGGACGGTTTGGCGCAGCGTTTCAGCGGCACAATTAATGTGGCTCGGGTTCAAAATCCGATCGAACTTGCTCAATTTTTGCAGACTTCGGACGATCGCGTATTATCTGATTACGGTGCGGCGGAATTGCTGCGAGAACTTCACTTACCGATTTACGATCCGATGACGGATTTGCGGTTGCACGAGTGGATGCAGGAACGCCAAGGCAATTTTAACAGAGCAATGGCTAATGTGGTCGCGGAACCTGCGGGTGTTGGCACGATCGGCGTTGTAGCTTTGGATACTCAGGGACGCTTGGCTGCTGGAACATCAACTGGCGGCAAGGGTTTTGAGCGCATCGGGCGGGTTAGCGACTCCGCAATGCCTGCGGGAAATTACGCGACGGGCAATGCGGCGGTTAGCTGTACGGGTATCGGCGAGCACATCATGGATGAGTGTTTGGCGGCGCGAATTGTGATTCGGGTAACGGATGGTTTGAGTTTGAAAGCTGCTTTTGAGCGTTCTTTTGCGGAAGCTGACGATCGCAAACGAGATTTTGGTGCGATCGGGATTGATGCTAATGGTGCGATCGCGATCGGCAAAACTAGCGAGATCATTCTCGGTGCTTTTCACAACGGTACGGAAATGGGCGATACTTTGGAAACAAACAAGGGAACGTTAGTTTTTGTTGCTTAAATTTGCATAGAAGCGGTGGTTTAGATTCCCGACTTCGCAGGAGTTGTCGGGAATCTCGATCGGCGTTAGTTTAATATCATGTCCGGTAGCCTCGTTCCGATTCGGACTTGATATTAAAACGAACGGTAGCTATCCCGTAACGAGCCAAAAACTTCACCCCAAAGTCAGGATTCCCGCCGCCAAATCTACCACTAACCGTTTAGTTTTCAGCCATTCCATCCCGATGATAATTTCTGGTATCTCATCTCCTGCTACCACAGGAATATTAAATTCTTGACCGTCAATTTGCACAGTGCCGATATAAATATTAAAAGTACCTTCTCCTCGTGCAGTCTTCATGGGGTATTCATCATCTACAAGCAGCCAATTAAAATCTAAATCTTGGCTGTTTATCGCCAACCAACCGCTGAATCCCGTATCTAGAAGCGCATCCGCAAATATGACTTCCCCATCAGCCGCTACCAAACTTATTTCAAAAAATAGTTGATTTGTCTCTTCATCAAACTTTCCTTGAATCATAAAATACTGCCACAAACTCCGGTCTCATTCAAGCGCCGAACAACCATTAGTTTTTGGGGAGAATTTGTTAACAGCTTCCCAAAAGCGACGAGTTGATCTTTCTCAACAAAATATTCGCCACTATCAGGATCGATAACAACGTACCAATTGTAGTGAGTCGCCATGAGTTCGTCGCGGACTCGTTCAAAAATCGGGCGACAGCGCTGCCACCGCACTTGGCTTTCAGCTTTTTGTTTTGCTTTCTCTTCGGGAGAAATCGGAGTTTTTTTGTATTTGTCAGAGATGTGGCGGGGTTTCCATCCGGCAGGTGCTGTTATCATAGTTTTTGTATTAGCTCTGAATCTAGTTTAGCAAAGATCGCCGACTCATTCCGGCTCCAGACTCAGAAATTAAGCGAATTTTTTCCTGCAATCTGGCAAAAACTACTGGGAGCATCTCAGTTTTGCAAGAAGCATTTTTTCTTCACAGTGCTGTCCCCGCACAGCAAAGCGTATAAAAGCACGCGAGCGGGGACAGCACTGTAAATGCAAAACTGAGATGCTCCCAAACTACTTCACCGTCACTTTTCCTTGAGCAATTTGCTCAGTACCGCTAGCAATTTTTTGTCTGAGTGCTGCCAGACGCTGCTGTTTCAATGCGCGATTTCTTTCTTCTAGCAGTGGTAATGCTTCGCTAATTAGTTCTTGAACGCTGTCATAGTTGCCAGCTTGTAATTGCGATCGCACGTAATTTTCTTGTTCGGGTTTTAGGGTAACGTTCATTGTCTGGGCCCCTCTAAAAAACCTTAAATCAATTATACTATAATAATTTAATCATCACCATTCACCTCAACGATCTTAAATTCGCAACTGCCAAACTTTAACTGTACCATTATCGCTACCGCTAACCAGAGTGTCGCCCAACTGCCCGATCGCCACCGCCGACACCGGGCCCGAATGTCCTTCCAAAGCGTGCAGCAATTGGCCGCGCAAATTCCAAAGCCTAACAGTACCGTCAAAACAGCCCACAGCAAAATATTTCCCGTCGGGGCTAATGGCGGCGGCGGAAGTGATGCGAATTCCGGTTTGCACCGAATGCAATAATTCGCCTGTTTCCAAATTCCACAGGGCGATCGTTTTGTTGGAATGACAGACTAGAATTTGGCTGTCTGGAGTAATTGCTACATAATTTTCGCTACCAAATGTTCGCCGCACTTCTCCCCCCGGTAATTCCCACAAAGTGACGGTAGCGCGACAGAAACCGCTGGTTGCATTCAGCCC
Source organism: Microcoleus sp. PH2017_09_SFU_O_A (assembly GCF_020738625.1). Lineage (NCBI taxonomy): Bacteria > Bacillati > Cyanobacteriota > Cyanophyceae > Oscillatoriales > Microcoleaceae > Microcoleus > Microcoleus sp. PH2017_09_SFU_O_A. The sequence continues at coordinate 32,713 of NZ_JAEQCF010000037.1, read as the reverse complement.
GCTGGCTATTAACATTTTGCCGTTGGGACTCAGGGCGATCGCACTTATGTCATCTCCTTGATAGCCTTTCAAAACTTGCAGCAGTTGGCCGCTGTTGAGGTGTTGCAGCTTGACAGTGCCACAGGTGGTGCCGATCGCCAAAATTTGCCAGTCGGGACTCACAGCGACAGATTCGTGGCGGTGTACGTCTGCTAAACGCTTCATCTGTTCTCCATTTTGCAGGTTCCACAGTTTGACTGTACCCGCGCGCGATCGCGTCAGCAGCGTTTTGCTAGCGGGGCTGAAAGCAACTAGCAACACGGCGGTTGAATGTCCGCAAATAGTCCGCAGCAGTTCCCCGCTGTGCAAACTCCAAACTTTCACTGTACTGTCGTGAGATCCCGTTGCTAGTAATTGTCCGTCGGGACTGATCGCAGCCGAGAGAATGCTGTCTGAATGGTGGAGAGTGGCTTTTAAGACTGCGCCGGATGAGGTTTTTGGTTGTTTTTTATACCCGGCTATTACCAGCCAGTCGATCGCATCCCTCCAATTTTTGAGCGCATTTCGGGGTCGATTTGTCAATATTTCTATGTATCGGTACAAGGTTTTGGATAAGTCAACCTCTACACCCTTGATTTGTTTGTTAAGAAGTACCGCCATCTCGGCGGGGCTGTAACCGCACAGCAAGCCGCACAAGTGCCTTTTTTCCACGGTTGTCAGCCCTCTTCGGGTGTGGGGGGCGAATTCTAGTTTGGCATTGGCTAAGTCGCTGTAGAGCTTTTCGATGTCCCAGTCGTAGGTAGCCCGTGTAAAAGGTTCTTCGGGTCGATCGAGGTTTGAGGGTGTCATTTGTGGCAGTCGCGATCGAGTTCCTAGTCAAATTCCTAACCAAAATCCTAACATTCGCTGTGCGCGATCGGACTGGATTCACCACTAATCTATTTTTAACACAGCAAACAGCCAAAAGAGTTTCGGGTTGAAAATGCGTTTCAATCCTTACCTTTACAGTTTGCAAAACAACTATACATCAAGCGGAGAAATAGAAAATGTCTGGAATTGCGATCGGCTTATTTTTTGCTCTAGGTTTAGTTTTAAGTGTTGTTGGTAATATCTGGGGATTAACTCAAGCTTTTCGAGAAGAATATCTTTGGGGAGTGCTTTACTTGCTGGTTCCATTTGCTGGATTATTTTTTTATATAAAGAATTGGAGCAATCCAAAAATCAGAAAGACATTTTTCATGCAGCTTGTTGTAGTGCCAATGTATTTATTTGCAGGCTTCCAGTTCGTTTCAAATCTTGCAAGTTCTGTTGGGCCGATGCTTGGTATGTTCATGCCTGGAGCTAGCGAACAGTCACCCTCTCCTTTTCCTTCTGATTTCAACGCTGGTGCATCACCAAGTCAAGAGCAATCTCCTGCTTCTGAGCCTAGTTTTGGTACTGTTGGCGGTCAACAATATGACTTCAATCAATCGATGCAGCTTGGGAAATTAGCCTATGCAAAGGGAGATTATCAAACAGCTTTAATCAATTTTAACAGAGCTGCACAAGCGAATCCCGGCGATGCTGAGGCCCTCAAGGGTGTTGAAGATACCAAAAAGGCGATCGCCCAATCAAATAGCAAATAATCCACATCAACATTCACTTAACATTAACTCAACACAAAATCATGAAACAAACATCAGACAAACTAGAATTCGTAGAAATGTTCGCATTTTGGATGCAGCTATTTGTTGGGGGAAGTTTTTTATTAGTAGGCGTATTTGGAGGTTTGTCTTCTGGCAGTTTTTTCCTTTATTTATTTGCTGTCGTTGGTTTGCTATTGGTGATATTTGTCGAGATAGAAACCATTGCCTTTGATAAAAGTCTCGGTCATCTGACTATCAAGCGGCATAAACCACTGATTGCCAAAACGAAACTTATCAAACACCTGCTTCAAGATATTTCAGGCGTGGAAATACAGGAGATGTCGAGCAGTGAGAGCAATACCTATCGTGTATGTCTGGTGTTGAACTCAGGTAAGAGACGTGTTCCTCTAACTTCTAGTTTCAGCACTGGTTTAGGAAGCAAGCACAAAACAGCCGAAGTCATTGCGACATTCTTGAATATTAGAAATTATGGTCTTGACGGCTTTCCCACAGATAACTCTAACGAACTCAAATGGGACACTATAGAAGAGGAAATTACCCACTGGAAAACAGCAATTAAAAGTGATGCTAATGATGCTGATGCTCGCATGAAATTGGGATTAGCTTTGATGGTTCAAGATGCAACCAACAATAAAGAACAAGCAATGGGCTATCTCAAAGAGGCCGAGGCTTTGTTCAAAGCTCAAGGCTATGACGAGGAAGCAATGCAGGCTGCTCAACTTTACGGTGTGGCTTATTGGGGAATGATGGGAAAGCGAGGTTCAGATTATCAAGATTGATGCACTTAGACTCAACAAACTGATGTTTCCCCACCCACCAGCAACTCAAGAATCATCTCCGGGTACTCAGCCATCTCCTCGACTTGATGCAGCATCTGTACCCGGTAACAAAGATGAATTTAAAAAATTAATAAAACTTGGCTATGTCTGCTACGCGCAAAGAGACTATCAAACGGCTTTAATCAATTTTAACAGAGCTTTGCAGGTGCTTCCGGGCGATGCTTATGCTGTCAAGGCTGTTGGCAATACCAAGATGGCGCTCGTCGGCCGCCGGACTAAATAATCCGTGCATAACAAATTGCGTACAGCAGAGAAATCAGTAATTTAGATCGTTCTCAAAAATAACAGGATAAGCTTATGAAAGTTCTCAAGCAAACACCAACTAAACTAATAATTCAAAACTCTAGCATCTGGGACGGTTTAGTCTTAATTTCTCCCTTCATTATAATTGGATTATTGCAGATCATCTTGGCATCCAACTGGATCGGTGGAGGCATATTTCTGTTATTCTCCCTGTGTTTGTTGGATGGCGCGATATCTGAAATTTATATCTTTGATAAAACTTTGGGGAAAATGACCGTTAAACGACGGGGTTTGTCGCTTAATCATGTTACTGAACGCTCAATTCGCGATATTTGTGCGGTGGAATTAGCCGAAATAGAAGATGGCGAGGGAAATTATAGCTACTATGTTGAGTTATTGATGTTGGGGTGCGATCGCATTTGTTTGAGAAGCAATTCAGTAACAGAACAATGCCAAATGGCTGACTTAATCCGCAGCTATGTCTCGACGTGCGATCGCAGTCATAGCACTGAAGCAATATCTTTGCCAAGCAAGTGCACCCGAGGCATTGTCAAATAATTTGTGCATGATAAAATGGACACAATAGAGAAAATACCTATTCAAGCTTTTGTGTCATCAAAAAAATGAACTCATGAAAAAACTCAAGGGAACGCCTTTTAATGAACTAAAAATTACAAGATCTAACATCTGGCTGGACTTGTTATCTAGCTTGCCCTTCATTCTCATTGGATTGTGGCTGGCTTTTAATGCAACAAATACAACTCTAAGTTGCCAACGCATAGAATCTAAACAAGGCAATTGTAAACTCACAGGATGGAGCTTTTTGGGTTCAAATATTCAAGAAATATCTCTGGATAATTTAGTGGGAGGCAAAGTTACCACAGGTAGGAAGCGTAGCACCAGAGTTGAACTGTTAACCAAATCGGGGGAAATTCCGTTTACGGATGGCTACACTGCTTGGGGGGATAAAAATGATATTGCTAATAAAATCAATGATTTTGTTGCAAATCCCGATCGCAAATCGTTGAATGTAAGTCAAGACGATCGTTGGTTTCTATGGACATTAGGGAGCATATGTGTGGTGACGGGGGTATTAGAATATGTTTGGAAGCGCGAAAAATTAAATCTATAGCTTTGATAAAACTTTCGGTAAAATGACTGTTGAACAACGGGGTTGGTGGGTGAATAATTTTACCGGATACTTCTATTGCGAGATTTATGAGTAGAAGTAGGTACTGGAAAATATAAAAATTAACGTATTCGCTACTATAGCCTTTATCAAAAAAGTGAGGTATACCCTGTTTGGCCTGTTTGCCCAATGCCCTATTTGGCCTGTTTGGCCAATGCCCATGAGTACCTCATCTTTCTGAGAAAGGCTATATTTCGTAATTTCGTAGAAAAACCCGTTTCTAGGCTGAATTTTCAAGAATACAATTATGACTTTTATGAAGTTAATCAATGACATTTATGAATTGACCTGAAAAGAAAACTGTTGCATAATTGTAGTTAAGAGCTTTGCTATAGAAATCATATAATAACGAAAGTTCTTAGTCCCTAGTCTGGTAATTTTTGTAACCCCGTCAATCACTTACATTGGAGATTATACCTAACATGAAAGTTATTAAAAAAAACGAACATCTTCTAATGCTTAATAATTTATGGGAAATGATTTATAGTGCGATATCTCCTACCATATGGGTGACGGGATTTTCAGGAATACCTTTATTTATGATGTTCTTGATTATGGCATCTACTGGAGTGGAAAGACTTTCCTGCAAAAAGATTGAGCCAAAAAGCGCAAATTGCGAACTCAGTAGGTCAACTTTTATGGGATTAAATAAAGGCGAAGTAACCTCGATAGATCAAGTTCAGGGAGCTAGATTCGAGACAAGCAAGACCACCGATAGTGATGGCAAACCCATGACTGTGAACCATGTATTTTTGGTAACTAAGGAATGGGAGTTTTTGTTGACAAATCAAAATGCCAAGGATGCAACTTCGTTTAATAAATATATACAAACCTCGACCGGAGTGTTGGTGATAGAAACAGACAATCGGTTATTTAGTTTTGGAATAATGCTTTTTCCCAGTTTGTTTTTAGTTATTGGTTTTAGGGTATTTTCTGGTGTATTGCGTTATTTTATTGTTGAAAGTTACATTTTTGATAAAGATGCAAGTACCTTAACTCTTAAGAAAAGAGGAATATGGGTGAAGGAAGTTGCCGAACGATCGCTCAGCGAAATTTCGGAGGTTAAATTAGAAACAATATACGGCGAAAACAGTATGTTATGGGAGGTTTGTTTGCTAATGAATGAGGGCGATCGCCTATCTTTAGGCAGTAGCTCAAATCAGAAAGAGCAACAAAAAATGGCTGATTCGATTCGCAGCCACCTCAATGGTTGATCCCTCTGAATATATACATAGACTTCAAGAGCAATCTGGAAAATTTTGCAGACTATCAATTAATTAAACGGGAGTGGATACCGATGATGAAAATAATTGAAAAAACCGAACATCTTCTCAAGCTTAAAAATGGATTAAGTTTGTCTGGTTTGCTATTTCCTACTGTATGGGTTACAGGATTTTCAGGAATACCCTTGTTAATGATATTTATCACGATGTCCTCTTCTGGAGTGGAAAGACTTTCGTGCACAAAAATTGAGCCAAAAATCGTAAGTTGCGAAATGAGTACATCAAGTTTTATGGGATTAGTTAAAGGGGAATTAGAGTCCATCCAACAAGTCAAGGAGGCTAGAGTTGACAAAATAGAGACTACTGATAGCGATGGGAATTCAACTTTCAAACAGAATGTATTTCTGGCAACTAACCAAGGAGATGTTTATCTACCGTACCAAACTGTTAAGGATGCAGAGTTGTTCAATAAATATATACAAACCTCTGTCAGTAAATTAGTAATAGAAAAAGATAATCGGCTAGCAAATTTCGGCTCGATACTTTTTCAGGGCAGCTTTGTCGTTATTGGTTTCGCTGCAATATATTTTGTGTTCCATAATTTATTCAGTGTTGAAACTTATATTTTTGATAAAAATGCAAGTATCCTAACTATTAAAAAAAGGGGGATAAGGGTGAATGAAGTGACCGAAAAATCGCTCAGTGAAATTTCTGAAGTCGAATTAAAAACAGTTCACGTACACAAAACAGAACATATGGACAGCTATACCTGGTACGATGTGCATTTGCTAATGAATGTGGGAGATAGCCTATGTTTAAGCGGTGGCTTGAATCGGGAAGAGCAACAAAAAATGGCTGACTTGATTTGCAGCTATTTGGACAAGCGATCGCACTAAATGAATGCACCTGCGACTTTAAGTACGCGCGGCGCAGCTATCCCTCTAGGCTAATCGCCCAAATCAATAATTAACGATACTTAGGTAGGCGCCAATAAACTTTACATTCTGTTACATTATAAAGTTTTCTTCATTTTTGTTTGCCATTACTTCCTGTACGATCGCGCTAGAAAGCTAACGTTTCACTCCCAATGAGATAATTAATATTTTTTAATATTCCTGTCCTTAAATCACGGAAAGCTATCTGAAACGCAGCCGCAGGTGAACTCGCGACATTTGTTGTCGGTTAGACATTTTAGTGCTAGCCTATTAGCAAGATAAAAAGGGTTATCCTATAGGATCGCTTCCAATAATATATAACTTAACAATTTGACGTAGCCTGGTCGGGAAGTCGATCTGTAACATCAGTTTTGGATTTAAAAGGTGAAGTAAATGAAAATAATCAAGTACACAGCAACGGAACTAATAATTCAGACTAAAAGCATATTAGATTTTTGGTTCCCTAGTTGTTTATTAATGACATTTGGACTGATCGGGCTGACTTTTGACTATCATGCAGCAACTTTGAGCTGCCAGCGATCGCACGAAAAACAAGGAAATTGTCAGTTGGTGCGATCGCACTTACTGGGATCGAACATCCAAGAAATTCAGCTTGCTGCTTTGCAGGGAGCTAAAGTAGAAAGATTTGGCTCCAAAAGCAGAGTTGTACTTGTGACGAATGTTGGCGATGTTCCTTTTAGTGCTAACTCGACTAACTGGGGGAATAAAGACGCTGCTGCTTCGGACATCAATTTTTATCTTAAAAATGCAAAATCTCGCTTGCTGCGCTTAAGCCAAGACGATCGCTGGTTGGGATGGACAGGAGGCATATTTTTGCTCGCAGGAGTCGGAGTCATCGCCTTGGGAAATAAAGAAACCTACAGCTTCGATGGAACTTCCAACACCTTGACTGTTAAACGGCGGGGTTTGTTGGCCCGTAAAGTAATTAAACGCTCTCTGTTCGAGATTTATGGGGTGGAAGTCGATCGCACAAAAGATCGGGATCATGATGTTTGGTACCAAGTTAGACTGTTAGTTAGTGGAGGAGATCGCATATCCCTTCCCCACACTATGAGCCCTTACAAGCAAGTAGAAATCGCCAAAGCGATTAACAACTACCTCCACGCGCGATCGCACGAAAGTATTTGTAGTGATGATTGCAGTCAGAGTGAAAATTCTGCGGACTAAAGTCTTCACTACAAACCTAGTTCTTTTTGCGGACTAAAGTCTTCACTACAAACCTAGTTCTTTTTGCGGACTAAAGTCCTCACTACAAACCTAGTTATTTGTTTCCATCTTTCAATTTCCAACCTGGTTTGACAACTTGGCGGGAACGGGCAATTACTAAACAGTCATTGGGAACATCTTCTGTTACTATAGAACCAGCCGCGACATTAACATCTTCTCCCAAAGTTATCGGTGCCACCAACACACTGTTGGAACCTGTTTTGCTCCGATCGCCTATTTGAGTTTTGTGCTTATTTTTGCCATCGTAATTGGCGGTAATTGTCCCAGCGCCGATGTTGACTTTTTCTCCCAAAGTCGCGTCGCCTAAATAAGACAAGTGAGCGACATTAGTTCGATCGCCAATTTGAGTATTTTTCAATTCTACAAAATTGCCCACGCGACAGTTGGCGCCTATTTGCGCGTGTCCCCGCAGGTGTGCGTAGGGGCCAATTCGCGCATTTTCTGCCACAATACTGTCAGAAATTACTGAATAAAGCACAGTCACGTTTTCCTTAATTTGACTGTTTTCAATCAAACTACCGGGCCCGATGCGACTCCCAGAGGCGATCGAAGTTTTACCCCGCAAGTGAGTTTGCGGTTCAATTACGACATCCGACTGCAACTCTACGGTATCGTCGATCGTGATGCTGTTGGCATCGATCAGCGTCACGCCCGCTTTCATCCACTTATCCTTTACCCGCGCTTGCAAAATATCGGAAGCTGTGGCTAAATGTTTGCGATCGTTAATTCCCAAGATTTCTTGATAATCTTCAACATCCACCGCCATCACGGGAGAGAGAATACTTACCGTATCAGTTAGGTAATATTCTTTTTGGTCATTGTCTGCTTTCAAATCTGGCAAAATTTTCTCTAAATGCGGCCAGTGAAAACAATAAACACCTGCATTGATTCGCTGGTTTTGCTTTTGAGTTGTTGTACAATCGCGGTCTTCGACAATTTGCTGGACTAAGTTTTGACTGTCAGTAAATACTCGCCCATATCCTTGAGGATTCGGCAAATTAGCTGTCAATATAGTAGCAGAGTTTTTGTGCTGTTGGTGAATTGCCATCAATTGTTTGATAGTTTCTGCCCTCAGCAAAGGTACATCCCCATTTAATACCAGCAAATCTCCTGGAAATCCCTTTAAGTGAGGCAGCAATTGCTGGATGGCGTGACCGGTTCCCAATTGTTCGGTTTGTTCGACAAATTCTAGGGGAGGAAATTGAGAATTGTCCGATTTTTCATGAGCTTCCATCAGAGATTGTTTAACGAGTTCACCTCGATAACCGACTATGACAAGTCGCCGGGAAATTTCTATTTCTTGACAACTTTGGAGGACTCGCTCAACTAGCGATCGACCACCCAATTCGTGGAGAACTTTGGGCAAGTCAGATTTCATGCGCGTGCCGCGTCCAGCAGCTAAAATTGCTATTGCTATCATTGTGCGATCGAGCTATTTGCTATAAAAAATTGACTAAATGATGATATCACTCGCTGTCCGTCGATGGCACTGCGATCGCACAATTTTTTAATCTCCAATCTCAAATCCAGGCGCCGCAGGTCTTTTTGCAGCCAGATGTCGGTTTGAGAGGCGATGCTTGCGGTATCTTGGAGTTGCGCGCGGTATCAAATTGCTGAGGACTGAAGTCCTCACTACGAACCTGAGTTCTGTTCGTAGTAAGGACTTCAGTCCTTCCCCGAGGGATGCAAGGGGGAGCGAGAGTGATAATTTGCATCTTTGAGCTTGAATTTACCGAGAGCGATTATATAGATTATACTGTTCGTTGAATTTCAGTTATGCTCTTTTCAGCTAAAAAAAACTATTGTTTCGTGACTTTTTCATTCCTTCTTCCTTCTTCCTGATGACTAATGACTGATGACTAATGACTAATGACTAATGACTAATGACTAATGACTAATGACTAATGACTTCTTCCTTCCTTTCTGCATTATCAGGTGTCCAGCTATGACAGAGCTTAATTTTCAGGAACTTGCCAAGCAGGGAAATCCACAGGCGATCGCATCTTGGCTCAACAGCCAGTTGCCATCTGAAGGGATCGCAGCCTCCGCGAATCTCGACGGCGACTGTTTGGATGTAATTCTGGAGGCAGAGCAACTACCGATAGAAGATACATTAGTTGATTTTGTCCGTGAAAAACTGACGGATTTGCAGCCGAATTCGATTCGCAAAGTGAAGGTTGAGGGGCGAGAAAGCGGTGAGATTGGGGCTGCTTGGAGTCAAGAGTTTAATTTGGAGAGCAGCATTTTGGAACCACAAAGCTTTGCGGGAGAATCTGTCCCTAATATTGCGGTTGCTAATGTTGCTAATATGGACGATCGCACAGAAAGAGAGAGTACAGATATGGATGAGGAGAAATCGCCGGAATTGGCTGCATTTGAGAACCGATTGCGATCGACTTTCATTGTCGTCGGGCTGGTAACGGGTTTGTTGGCGATCGCCGTGGTGGCATTTGTCAGTAAGATGTTAAACGAGCCGCCAGCAACTGCTCTGAAGAATCCAGATGAAACTGCCAATGTAGCAAGAGTACCGGATACCTTTCGAGAAGCCGTTAACAGCGCCCTCAAAGCAGCAGAGTTAGGGCGATCGGCAAAAACGAAGGAAGATTGGACGATCGTTGTCGATCGCTGGCAAGAAGCGGTATCGTTGATGAGAAGAGTACCCGTGTCCAGCGCCAACCACGAACTAGCTCAGACAAAAGTAATCGAGTATCAAAAATATCTGCTTTACGCTCAAGAATCAGCAGTAAATCCACCTCCCCCAGAGCCAACTCCCGCAACAGCCGAAAAAGCAACTTCTAAGAAAGCCAATTCCGAAAAAGCCGAACCGGAGAAAGCAACTTCTAAGAAAGCCAATTCCGAAAAAGAAAGCTCCGAAAAACCTAATCCTAAGAAAGCTAATTCCGAAAAAGCCGAACCGGAGAAAGCAAATCCTTCTCGATAAATTAGGTACGTTGTTGCGCTTGGGCGCTCTTTCTTATATATATGTAAGAGCGCTGAAGCGCAACTACATACCTAAGAATTAGCCTAGATCAAGCGCTCTTTCCTATATATCTCAAAGAGCGCTGAAGCGCAACTACATACCTAAGAATTAGCCTAGATTAAGCGCTCTTTCCTATATATCTCAAAGAGCGCTAAAGCGCAACTACATACCTAAGAATTAGCCTAGATTAAGCGCTCTTTCCTATATATCTCAAAGAGCGCTGAAGCGCAACTACATACCTAAGAATTAGCCTAGTTCAAGCGCTCTTTCCTATATATCTCAAAGAGCGCTAAAGCGCAACTACATACCTAAGAATTAGCCGAGATATTCTGCTTTCTTGGGTATTTATGAATTACCGAGAGATGTCCTAGCACAAATTTGAATAGTTATGAATGACAATAATTTAATCGTTTCCCCTGAATGGTTGGCCGCCAATACCGAAAATCCGCAAGTGGTAATTGTAGACTGTCGGTTTGCTCTCGCCGATCGAAAATTGGGACAAAAACAATATCAAGAAAGTCACATTCCCGGATCTTTCTATTTAGATTTAAACGAAGATCTGGCGAGTGTAGTTGGCACCCACGGCGGCAGACACCCGCTGCCCAATATTGCAGAATTAGCTAATAAATTCAGCGCTATCGGCATTAATTCCTCAGAAACTTTAGTCGTGGCTTATGACGATTCGCGACTAGCTTTTGCGTCTCGCTTGTGGTGGCTGCTGCGATACATGGGACACAGCAAAGTCGCTTTGTTAGACGGCGGTTTCAGTGCTTGGAAAGCGGCGGGATATCCGGTAACAGATACTTGGACAGAAACCCGCGATGGTAAATTTGTAGTGCAATTGCAGCCGAATATGGCGGTTGATATCGAGGCTGTAAAAGAGCGAAAAGACTTGCCGGAGACAGTTTTGGTTGATTCGCGAGAAAGTGAGAGATACGAGGGCTTGCGGGAGCCGATCGACCCTATTGCAGGCCACATTCCGGGTGCTGTCAACTACCCTTGGCAAGGAGTGACCGAGGAAACTGGAAAAGTGCGATCGATCTCCGAACAAAAACAGCGGTGGACGGAATTAGAAAAAGCGGAAGAAATCATCGTTTACTGCGGTTCCGGCGTGACAGCTTGCGTTAATTTACTGTCCTTAGAAATCGCCGGAATTCCCGATGCTAAACTCTATGTCGGTAGCTGGAGTGACTGGTGTTCCTATCAGCTATAACCCGGCGGTTAAAACCTTGTTTGTACAACATTTTCTTCAACCCACGGAGGTGGGTTTTGTATGTATAGACGCGGTTTCAACCGCCACGTTTCCTAAAAATCGAAATAAATATAAGGTAAACCGCCTTCCGGCGCCAACACCCAAACCGCATACAAACAAAGCGGCACTAATACCAATTTCACCGGCCAATTTAACTCCAACTTCAAACCCCGACTCAAAATATAATTCCCCAGCATAGCAGCAGCCACAGCAGCCAACATCCAAGTTAAATGTATTCTTTCCAAGCCCAAAGCTTCCACATAAACTTTATGCGAAAACTGCACATCAGCAGGATGTCCCCACAAATGCGAAATCGCCCATCCCGAATTCTTTAAATCGGGAAGCCGGAAAAATATCCAACTACCAAAAACCATTGTTTGAGTTAACAGCCAACCCATTGCCATTCCGATCGGATTTTCCCACAAAAAGTCGATCCGCAACTTCTTAAAAGTCACATCCGTCACCCGGTGCACCGCCAAAGCCAAACCGTGCAAACCCCCCCACACTATAAATCCCCAAGCTGCACCGTGCCAAATTCCCGCAATTAACATGACAAGAGACAAATTGAAACAAGTGCGCCACAAACCAACGCGCGAACCTCCCAAGGGAAAATACAAATAATTCCGCAGCCAATCCCCCAAAGTCATGTGCCAGCGCCGCCAAAAATCAGCGATGCTCGTACTAAAATAAGGAAAATCAAAATTTGGTGGTAAGTACCAACCCAACAGCAAAGCAGTACCGCGCGCCATGTCAACGTAGCCGCTAAAATCGAGATAAAGTTGCAGCCCGTAAGCAAAAATCGCCAGCCACAAATCCTCGCTACCCGCGCGCTGCAAGTTGGTAAAACTTAAATCGACATAAATTCCCAAGTTGTCGGCGAAAAGACCTTTTTTTACTGCACCAAAGGCGATCGTCCAAAGGGCCTCAGAAATGCGATCGGGCGTCGGAAATTTCTGGGATTTCAGTTGATATATCAAGTTATGATAGCGAGTAATCGGCCCGGAAATCAGTTTCGCAAAAAACAACTTGTAAGCAGCAAAGTGCAGCAGCGAAGTAGCAGCCGGCGCGCCTCGGTACACATCAATCAAATAAGCAATGCACTCAAAGCAAAAGAAACTCAATCCCAGGGGTGCGATGACGTGAGTTTTCACCCAGTTAGCGCTGTCTAAAGCAACAGGCCAATTTAACAAAGTGCCGATCGAATTCAAGAAAAAAGGTACATACTTAAAACCCAGCAGCAGCAAAACATTCAGCCCTATTCCCAGCCACAGTACCAACAAGCGCCGGCGATTCCAAGATTCATTAGCAATCCGCCAATCCAAAGGTTCCCCGATCGCCATCGCCAAGCAGTAATTAAACACAACACCGATTAACAGCAGAGGAATATACCAAATTTGCAGCGAAGCATAAAAAATCAGACTTCCCGCCAGCATGACAAACAGCCGCCACCACCGCAGGGGAACCAACCAGTAAGCCACGAACAAAACTAATAGAAACAGGGCATATTGAAGGGAAATGAAAGTCATGCGATTTTAGATTTTGGATTTGGGATTTTAGAATTGGGAAGGGCTGATTATGTGTGGGTTGGGAGCGCGGGGCTACTGTTTCATTGTTTTTTAAATCGAGACTAAAGCTAATACTAACTATTAAAAATCATGCCAAAGTATTCGTAGGGTGCGTCGCCACCGACAAGCCCTTGCATCAAGAGCGACAATCTCACAGCGACGCACCTTATATTATTTCAAAAAAGTTTGGCTACAATATAATTATTGGGTTTGTTTACACTCGGCGAGGGATGGCACTGGTGCGTCGCTATGAAATTGTCGATTTTTTTTAGGGATTGTGAATGGCGACGCACCCTACGGTTACTACTGAGAACGCATACATTTTACAGCACAAGGGTTAAATGCTGTTGCAAATTAAAGAAACTTCGTTTTTGTAAACGCGGTTTCCTATCGTGTCGGCTCGATTAACCGCACTACAAACGGTTCGCAGTAAGGACTTCAGTCCGCTCTCCTGCTGCGGAATGGGAGGCGCACTACAAACCATTTTGGTTATGGTAATCGATCGAACACGATATCCATACCTCGGAACTTCACCATCGTTGGCGGCGCACGTCGCAGTACAATGGATTTCTGCCCGCAAGTCTTTCACCAAATAGCGAAAAACTCTTTTGCTCTTTCACGATCGCAACTTTTGGTGCCCGATCGCGCGCAGCCGATCGCAAATTCTCGATCGCCCGCCCTGTTTCCTCTGGTTGAGATTCCGAGATTTCCGCAGATACTTCTGAATCTCCAGCATAGGCGATCGGCAAATTCACCAAAAAAGTCGAACCCACCCCGGGCGAACTTTCTATTTTAATACTCCCCCCCAGAAATTCAGCCATTTTTCTACACAGAGACAATCCCAATCCTGTGCCTTTCACCCCCTTCTGCAAGTGATTTTCCACTTGAACAAATTCTTCAAAAATCCGCGTTTGGTCGGCGGTTGGAATTCCAATACCCGTATCAGCCACTGAAAAAGTAACCATTCCCCCCTTTCCCATTTCGGCCGCAACTCTGACTTCTCCCGCTTCGGTAAATTTCAGCGCATTAGAAATCAGATTACGCAAAATCTGAGAAACTTTTCCCTCATCAGTGGTAAGAGTTGGTAGTTCCAAAGGCACTTCAAAAATTAGACTGACGGGCGAGTTTTGTGGTAGCAGGGGGCGCATCATTCCGCGCAGCGCGCTGAACAAATCTTCGACTTCAAAATCAGCCACGCGAACCGTTACTTTTCCGGCTTCCACCTTAGCTAAATCTAACGAGTCATCAACAAGTTCTGCGAGAGACTCGGCAGATTTGCGAATAAAATTTAACTGCTTGTCTTGTTCGGGCGAAAGTTCTCCGTCGATGCGATTTAACAAGATTTCGGAAATACTGAGAATTGTGGTTAGCGGAGTGCGAAACTCGTGGCTCATGTTGGAGAGAAAGCTGGTTTTGAGTTCGCCCTCTCGCTGGAGAGATTCGGCTTTATCGTTCAATTCGGCATAAAGTGCGACGACTCCGCGATTCGTATCTTCTAGTTCTTGATTTAATTGTACGAGTTCTTCTTGACGCTGGCGGAGTTCGTCTAAAGTACGCAGCAATTCTTGATTTTGCTGCTGAATTTCCGCATAGGGATCTTCAGGAATTTGGCGCGCTAGTTTATCAAGTAATTTGTTTAGATCGATCGCACTCAGCGCAGGCATCTGCTTAGAAAACTGCTTGATTAATTGTACAGCCGTCCCGCGATCGCGCGCCGAATCGATTTGCACCTCATCCATCAACCGCTTTGCTGCTGCTAAACCGAGGCCCGCACCAGTTTGCGATCGAAAATTGGGGCCTAAAACCTGCGCTAAATCAGCAATTCCCGGCCCGCTATCAGAAATCCGAGTCCGAAAAACCTGTGGCGATTCCCCTTCCACAAAAAATTCTACTTTACCACCACCTGCATATTTAAAAGCATTGCGAGCAATTTCGGAAACGGCTGTCGCGATGCGCGTTTGTGTTTGGGAATCGAATCCCAACAATGCGCCTATTTGGCGAGCTCTTTGGCGTACTTGTACGATGTCTTGTTCAAAGCGGACTTCCGTTGTCAGAATTGGGTAAATCATGCCATTTTCGCATTGAAGCATTGGGGATTGTCGATCGGGAAATCACTCATGACGATCGTGATTTATAGTTCGCCTACAGTTTCATGCTTGTTAGGAAATATTCTCAAGCTGCTTGTCTTACCTTGGCTACTACAACTGTCATGTCATCGCGAGTGCGTTTAAAGTCTCGGTAGAGTACGGCTGCAATTAAAGCCGGATGTCTCGCAGCCAAACCCGGGTAGCGGTTTAAATCCCACTGTGCCGCCAAACCATCGGAGTGCATAATTAACAAGGAATGGGACGACCAAGGATAGACAAATTCTGCTACTTTTCGCATCATATGTCCAACAGTGCCGTTGTGGGAAACCATGCTGCGGGTTTGGTTATCTGTGAACACTACACCAGTAATGTTGCCAACTCCGGCAAAACAGATGGTTTTTTGAGTACGATCGATCAGGGCGATCGCAGCAGCCGCTCCTCTGGTATTTTTTAAAGCAGCGTGAGCCTTCTCTAAAATAGCTTTCGGCCCGAGTTTAGCATTTTCCCCAAAAACTCGCACAGCTTCCTGCGACGCTTCCTGGGCCAAAACCCCGTAGCCAAGCCCATCAGCGACTAAAATCAGATTTTTGTTCAGATGATTTTGCGTCGCCCAGGAATCGCCACAAATCTGCTCTCCTACTTTCGGCAAGCGAACAACCCCAAATTCCAAGTAATTGCCGTTTTCCGAGGCTTCCACGCGATTCTGGGTAGGGGAGAGTCGCATTAACAAAGCAGTCCCCAGTTTCGGCACAGAATGAATATCAAAAAAACTAGAAAGGCGTTGAATCGCGCCGAGTCCGGTTCCCAGAGTTCCCGCAGTCGAAAAACCATCCCGCAAACACTGACCGACATTTGCCATACCCGGCCCCCGGTCTAGCGCTACTATTTGAATGCTATATCCTGCCGCTGTTTGTACGGTTTGCAGCAAAATTTCTCCTTCGCGGGCGTGTTTGACAACGTTTTTTGCTGCTTCGGCGATCGCAATTGCCACTTTACCGCGATCGGTCTCATTAAATCCAACTTCCGCCGCGAGGGCGACTGCAATTCGTCGCGCTTCTCCGACTTGACTTTCTTCTGTTACGGGTAAGGCTATGACATTTATCATTATTTGTGTAGTTCTAATCTTAAGCTGTCGCGCCAAAAAGTCAGTTGACAGTGGACAGTTGACAGTGGACAGTTGACAGTTATCATGAGTGATCTCAGAAACCGGGTTTCTTAGAAAATTTATCGCCACTCAATGCAAAATTCGTATAAACCCGGTTTCTCGCCCTCATCAGTCAGCAGTAATCAGTGATTAGTGACACCTCAGAAACCTGGTTTCTTAAAAGATTTATCGCCACTCAATGCAAAATTCGTATAAACCCGGTTTCTCGCCCCTCATCAATCGTTTTATAAACCGAATTTCTTCCTATATTTCTAGTTACCAAACACAAAACTCCTAGAAACCCGCTTTGTCCCCCCATCTCCCCATCTTCCCCTCTCCCCATCTCCCCCTCTCCCCATCTCCCCTTCTCATTTCCAACGGACGATCGCAATTTTAGTACCCTTACCCACCTTAGAAACAATCTCAAATTCGTGCATCAACCGCTTAGAACCGCTGAGCCCCAAACCCAAACCACGATCGGAAGTATAACCATCAGTCATCGCCAATTCAATATCTGGAATTCCCGGGCCCTTGTCTTCAAATATCAGCCGCAGCCCTTTGCGAGTACCTAATTGGAGCGTTTCTAGAGTTACAGTTCCCCCCTTGCCGTAGTCTACAGTATTGCGGGCAAGTTCGCTGGCTGCGGTAACAATTTTCGTTTGGTCTACCAAGCCGAATCCCATTGCTACAGCCAAGTTTCGCACTTGCTGCCGGACGTGGACTATATCGGAGGACGATCGAATTTCTAGTGTCTCACGTTTTGACATGGCGCTACTCTAGTTAAAATAGAACTTCTCCACAAAACATAGAAGTTACACTTCTCATACTATTTTTCTATGAAGCTGCATGGAATAGATCCTTTACCGGAAAGGATTTGAGGCTTCCCAGATCGTGCAGCTTCATAGTGAATTGGTATCACCCTAGTTCCTTGTAATAAATCTTCACTGTATCAAAAACGTATTTACAAACAAACCCGTTTTTTAATTCTCCGTCTCTAAATCACCGGACAATTCATCGATTATTTACACCTCTGAATCAGACAAGCCCAAGGATTTTCGCAATAAATTCATCCCCTTCTCAACGCTTAAAGCTGTCCGAACTCCTGTCAAAGAAAGCCCCAATTCAACCAGCGTAATCGCCACCGCCGGCTGCATCCCCACCACAACTGTTTCAGCATCTAAAAAACGCGACATGGTAGCGATATTGTTGAGAATGCGACCGATAAAAGAATCTACAATTTCCAGGGAAGAGATTTCTATTAAAACTCCTTTGACTCCCGTTTTTACTATGCGGTTTGTCAGGTCGTCTTGCAAAGTCATTGCCAAGCGATCGTGCATATCTACTTGGATTGTTACTAGCAGAAATTCTCCCATTTGCAGGATAGGAATCCGTTCCATAAATTCACCTCTATTTGAGTTTTGAATTAAATGAATTTTTAGCAGCAATAAACACAATAGAGCGGTTTACAATGTAAATAACAGAGGAATTACCAATTACCAATTACCAATTACCAATTACCAATTACCAATTACCAATTACCAATTACCCATTACTATATTTTATCTTTCCTCTTTAATATTTTTGATAGTTAAACCTTGGCGTTGCAAAGCTACTTTAAAAGCATCTGCCAAAGTCGCTTTGGTCAGAATATCCTGCAAGTCAACTCCCAAATGAACGATGGTTTGAGCGATTTGTGGGCGAATGCCGCTGATGATGCACTCAGTACCCATCAAACGGGCGGCGGCTACAGTTTTCAATAAATGTTGAGCGACTAAAGTATCAACAGTCGGCACCCCTGTAATATCTAAAATCGCAAATTCTGAGCCTGTTTCCATGATTTCCTGCAACAGAGTTTCCATGACTATTTGAGTGCGGGCGCTGTCAAGAGTTCCAATCATTGGTAAAGCGAGAATGCCTTGCCAAAGTTTGACTACGGGTGTTGACAATTCGAGCATTTCTTGCTGCTGGCGTTCGATGACTTCTTCGCGAGCTTTGAGAAAGATTTCTGTCACCCAAAGACCGAGCTGGTCTAATAAGCTGGTGGACAGCCAAAGTTGTTCGACAAGTGCGTCGCGGTTTTGTGTCAATTCGCGACACAGCCGATCGAACAATGGCTTTTTGAAGCATAATATAAAACTGGCTATCTCTGATGGGGTAAAGCCCCTCTGAACGCGCGATCGCGAAACTTCGGCCAGCAGCAGCCGCATATTTTCCCACTCTGGTGTCTGGATGTCGCTCAAGTTACCGTGTCCCACAGCTATTTGGAGCAATTGCAGGAACTCTTGACACTCCGATCGCAATTCTTTGGCTCTCATCAAGTCGTCCCGCCGCAGCCCGGTGTTTTGCAGTTCTTTGAGCCAGTCTGCTAGTAACTCAGCTTTGTTTTTTTCGAGGATTTCCGCGATCGTGTTATTGCTTGTGAGTTCCATTAAAATTATCTCCTGCTTAGCAATTTGGATAAAATTGTACGAGCGATCGCACTCTTGGTATTTTGGATGGGGTAACTTCTGAGTTTAGCTCACTGTTTGCTGTTTGCGATCGGGGGTTAAACGCCTAACTGCAAAATGCGTTTGACGATCGCACTGGTAGAACTCGGAACTTCTATTTCGATCAAGGAAATCTTGCCACCTCCGGCGATAACTGCCGGTGCTTCCGGCAAACTTTCGAGTTGATAGTCACCTCCTTTAACGTATATCTCAGGCTTCAGGATACTTATCAGTTTAGTAGCTGTAATTTCGGAAAAAATTACCACGCCGTCCACTGGTTTGAGAGCAGCCAGCACTTCCGCTCGCTGAATTTCCGGTACGATCGGGCGGGGTGGCAATCCCGGCTGCTGCGGCTTGATAGTTTGCACGCTAACATCGCTATTCAAGCCCACCACGAGCGATCGCCCCAAAGCTTTTGCCGCCTGCAAATAGCGGACGTGCCCCGCGTGCAGGATATCGAAGCAGCCATTAGTAAACACCATCGGACGCCACTTTTGAGGATCGGAGGCGATCGATCTTTCAAGTTCTCCCAACGTGTAAACACCCGAAATCATTACAGTCATAACTAAAAAAATGCACGGCGATGAATCATCCTAGCAAAAAATGTGAGATAAGAGCGCGTTTGCCATTGAACGAGCCAGCGATCGAGCTGCCAATAATTAGTAATTGGTAATTAGTAATTGGTAATTAGTAATTGATCGCTCTTAAGGAGAAAGCAACAAACAAGAATGCCCTTCTGCTGCGCTTTCCGGCAAACAGAACGAAAAAGGGGAAAATAGCTACTCCTGTATCTCTCCTCCCACCAAAAAAACCGATACTTGCTTTCCCACAGCCGCCAGCAGCCCCAAATTTGAGACTAAGAGTTCAAACTCCCAGATTCATCTATCGAGTAATAAAAATTTCGATTTTCAAGAGCGCGGTAGGCGATGAGGAATGACTTATTCTGTATGGGTTCGATCGCGATCCGAAAGTTGCATTGTTTTTGTCAATAGGTACAAATCCTACAATCGAAAACGGAAAATCTCAAATCGATCGAGTGACTGCCGTGTTGTGCAGTTGGTAATTGGAGGTTCAAAAGATTGGGAAACAATTATTTGTTTCAGATCTCTGTGAGATCAATTACTATAAGACAGGGGATGAAAGTGCCACGCCATCTGGCAAGCGAGAAATATAGCGGTGAAACACACCTAAATCTTACCAAAAATTTGGGTCTAAAGCCCCATCCTTTTAGGACAGCTTTAATTCTGCCAGAACTGTGTTAGAGTTTTTATATCCGGTTCGGTAACGTAAATGTTAGTATTTGAAGCCAAGCTAGAAGGAAAAAGCGAGCAGTACGAACGGCTAGACGAAGCCATTCGTACTGCTCGCTTCATTCGTAATAGCTGCATCAGATACTGGATGGATACGAAAGGGGTGGGTCGCTACGACTTAAGCGCTTATTGCGTAGTTCTTGCCAAGGAATTTCCTTGGGCCACCAAGCTTAATTCAATGGCTAGGCAGGCTTCCGCAGAAAGAGCTTGGTCATCAATTGCGCGGTTCTTCGACAACTGCAAAAAGGCAAAACCAGGAAAGAAAGGTTTTCCGCGCTTCAAAAAGCACTCGTCGCACGGTTCTGTAGAATACAAGACTTGTGGGTGGAAACTTTCTGAAGACAGAAGAAGCATCAACTTCAGTGATGGCTTCAAAGCAGGTTGTTTCAAGTTATGGGGAAGTCGCGACTTGCACGAATATCAGCTAAATCAAATTAAACGGGTGCGCGTAGTTTGTCGGGCAGACGGCTACTATGTGCAATTTTGTATTGACGCTGAACGCAACGAAAAGCGTGAACCGACCAGGAAAACTATCGGTTTGGATGTAGGGCTAACTCATTTCTACACGGACTCTGACGGTAATACCGTCGAGAACCCGCGTCATCTAAGAAAATCAGAGAAGTCGCTAAAACGACTTAATCGGAGACTCTCCAGAACCAAAAAGGGTTCCAAAAACAGAGATAAGGCGAGAAATCGCTTGAACAAAAAACACCTTAAGGTAAGTAGGCGACGTAAAGACTTTGCTGTGAAATTGGCAAGGTGCGTAGTCCAGTCTAACGACTTGGTAGCCTATGAAGACTTGCAGGTGAAGAACATGGTCAAAAACAAAAAGCTATCCAAGTCGATATCTGATGCGGCTTGGACAACTTTTAGAAATTGGATTGAATATTTTGGCAAAGTGTTTGGGGTAAGCTGTTCGACATTCAAACTGCACTATTTGTGTGCCAGACCCCATACTGTAAGGGGTTGAGGCAATAAATTTAAATGACTAACAGCTTAGCAACTGGTGGGAGGAAATTTGAGGCGATTACCCGATCGAGCTATTTTGGTGGAAAATAATCTGAAGTACCAACCTGTGCAAGCATCTTGTTGGGACTTCCCAAATCATCAAATGGGGGACGGTTTGATTCGTCTTTCGCGTGCGGACTTTCCCGTCTCAGCAGCCCTTTTCAGATTCAGGACTCCTGTTTGCACAGATTCGGGACTTAACCTCTGCGATGGTGTGGCACCGGCCGCGCGATCTCCCCAAACGAAGCAATCAGTGAGGAAGAGCAATTGAACCCTCTCATCAGTCAACTCATTAAACAAAATTTCGTTTAATCTAACAGTGTAGAATTATCTAACAGCAATTATGAAAGCAACTAACAGCCGTCAATTTTCTTCAGTAGCTGCTCGCACTCTCAAAGTAGTCGGGATTATCTTGATTCTCTCTGCCTTGCTTAACAGCATTGTTCTATCGCTGCCGGGAGAAATCTCGGACATGAGCAATCGAGGCTGGCAGTTGGCCGCAGCAACTCAGATAGTTGACCGGGGCATTATTCCTTTGATGGGTATCGCCCTGCTGATGACGGGCTTTTGGGTGGACAGCAGCAGTGGAGTCTCTATTGACCGGCGCAATGTTTGGGTTGATTTGCGATTTTGGGCACTATTGATTTCCAGCTTGTTAGGGCTAATTTACCTATTGCTGGTTCCCGTTCATCTCAACAATACTCGCCTGGAACTCAAAGATGCTCTGGTTCTACTCGATAAGGAAGCCGGACAAGCAGAAGCTAAACTAGATGCCCAAATTAAAAGCGAGCAGTATAAATCTGAGTTAGAACAGCGTAAAAGCCTTCTCCGGAACCAGATAGGCGCGCTACTGCAAGACGACGGGAAGCTGCAACAAGAACTCAAGAATCCAAATCTTCCCAAGGAATTGAAAGCCGTGCTTCAGGAGTCGAAAAATGACCCGAAAGCCCTCGATAAGTTCTTGGAACAGCAAGCCCAAGAACTGCCAAATCAAGCTCGCAAAGAGATTGGTACCCAGAAGCAACAAAAAGAGAAAGAGTTGAGAACTCGATCGAGAAATTCGAGTTTGCAGACTGGAATCAACAGTTTGCTGTTGGCGATCGGCTACATTACTGTTGGTTGGAGTGGACTCAGAAGTATGGGAATTCTGCGGTTCGGTCACCGCAAAAATTGATCGGCCCGACTGCTCGGAACGCGCAAGTCGAGATATCCCTAAGAAATACTTGATCTGCTGAATATAGCAACTGCACCTAGTAGTTAGGACGCTGTTAATTGCTGAAACCATCGTTCTTCTTGCATTTTCACATCTTCCTTCTTCCTTCTTCCTTCTTCCTTCTTGCTTCTTGCTTCTTCCTTCTTGCTTCTTGCTTCTTGCTTCTTGCTTCTTGCTTCTTCCTTCTTCCTTCTTCCTTCTTCCTTCTTCCTTCTTGCTTCTTGCTTCTTCCTTCTTGCTTCTTGCTTCTTGCTTCTTCCTTCTTGCTTCTTGCTTCTTGCTTCTTCCTTCTTGCTTCTTCCTTCTTCCTTCTTCCTTCTTCCTTCTTCCTTCTTCCTTCTGCTATAGTTTGCCCTTACTGAAAGCTGGGAATGTTCTCAATTTATATTCTGACTTACAACGAAGAGATTGATATCGCCGCTTGCATTGAATCGGCACTGCTTTGTGACGATATCATTGTAGTTGATTCTTTCAGCAGCGATCGCACCCTTGAGATTGTTCAAAACTATCCCGTGCAAACAGTGCAGCATCGCTTTGAAACTCACGGACGCCAGCGGACTTGGATGCTCCGAGAAGTAGAATGCAAGTACGAATGGGTTTACATCCTCGAAGCTGACGAGCGGATGACGCCTGCACTGTTTGCTGAATGCTTAAAGGCGATCGAAAGTCAAGAATATATAGGTTATTACGTAGCTGAAAAAGTAATATTTATGGAGCGCTGGATTCGTCGCAGCACTCAATATCCGCGCTATCAAATGCGCCTGTTTCGCAAAGACCAAGTATGGTTTACTGACTACGGTCACACTGAACGGGAAGTCTGCAACGGGCCCACTCACTTTTTGAAGGAAACCTACCCTCACTATACTTGCAGCAAAGGTCTTTCTCGCTGGATTGAAAAGCACAACCGCTACTCGACTGACGAGGCGGCTGAAACTCTCCGCCAATTAGCAGCGGGTCAAGTAAATTGGTGGGATTTATTGTTTGGCGCGTCGGAGGTGGAAAGGCGCCGCGCTTTGAAAGATTTTTCTTTGCGTTTGCCTTTGCGGCCTGTGGTGCGCTTTTTCTATATGTATATTTTACTCGGCGGATTTCTTGACGGTCAAGCTGGATTGGCTTGGTGCACGCTACAAGCTTTTTATGAATATTTAATATTGCTCAAAGTGTGGGAAATGAAGCATATGCCGCTGCCCAATTTAGATGCAGGGTCGGAACAGTCTATTTCGGAAGTAATAACAGTTGAGCAGTCTAAAGTTTCTTACAATCTTGGCGCTTCCGATACTCGCAGTTGAAAATTGGGAATTGGGAATTGGTAATTGGGAATTGGGAATTGGACACTGATTGAGTTGCTAGGGTGCTAGAAAACCCAGCCCTGTCAGGCGTGGTGAATTTGAACCAGAGAAAAAGTATAAAACCGCTATTTCAGCTCAAATCCGTTAGCATCGGAATGATAATTTTCTCTCGTCTTTCTCTGATTCTTCTGTGGTTGAATAATTCCGCAGTTACCGGATTTGAGCTGAATAGTTTTTATTCGGTCGCGTAATTGTGTACGTTCGTACACGAAAAAACTAGCGAAATTCATTAAGGTTTTTTTTTGCCGAAGATGAACGGCCGATAACTCGCGATCGACTAAAACAAGTCCGCCGCCAGATGCCGTCGCTGCAACACCGAGTTTTTCTGGGATCTCGAATCCGGTAGCATGGGAATGATAAATTTCTCTCCTCTTTCTCTGCTTCTTCTGTGGTTGAATAATTCCGCAGTTACCCGATTTGAAATCGCGAGCCGATTTTTCTCTCCTTCAAACAAGAAACTTTGCTATATGGAGTTACAGAAAAAACCCGGTTTCTTGAAGAACCGGGTTTCTGAATAACCTCAAAGTTTGATGCTTAATCAAGTTTTGATTGTTAACTCAAAACTCTCACAACTTAAAACTCTTGAGATTTTGCTCCTGTTTTTTCCCGATCGATCTTTAAGATCAACACACCCAAAGGCGGCAAACACAAGTCGATCGAATAAGCGCTGTTGTGGAACCACCACTCATCAGTCCACTTACCTCCCAAATTCCCCATATTGCTGCCGCCGTACTCCCGCGCGTCGCTGTTAAACAACTCCGTATAGAAACCCGGTTCCGGCACTCCGACGCGATAGTGAGAGTGTGGCTGTGGCGTAAAATTGCACACAGTAATCACAAACTGATCGCCATCCTTCTCGCGGCGCACAAAGGCCACCACGCTGTGTCTGTTGTCGCTGCAATCAATCCACTCAAACCCATCCTCAGCAAAATCTTGACTGTAAAGTGCCGTTTCGCTGCGGTACAAATTGTTCAAATCCTTGAAAAATAGCTTCAACTTTTGGTGTGGCTCAAATTGCAGCAACTGCCACTCCAAATCGCCCCAAACGTTCCACTCTTGCCACTGGCCGAACTCCATCCCCATAAACATGGTTTTCTTTCCGGGATGGGCAAACATAAAGGTAAACAAACACCGCACGTTTGCAAACTTTTGCCATTCGTCCCCTGGCATTTTCCCGATGATGTGGGCCTTGCCGTGGACAACTTCATCGTGGGACAAAGCCAACATAAAATTCTCGCTGTGGTTGTACCACATACTAAAAGTTATGTTGTTCTGGTGGAACTGCCGGAACCACGGATCCATGTGGTAGTAGTCGAGCATATCGTGCATCCAACCCATGTTCCATTTCAGGTTGAAGCCCAAACCGCCTACATAAGTCGGCCAAGATACCATCGGCCAAGAGGTAGATTCTTCGGCGATCGACAATGCGCCTGGGAAATAGCTAAAAATGACGTGATTTGTCTGGCGCAGAAAATCTGCCGCCTCGATATTTTCGCGTCCACCGTACTGGTTGGTCAGCCATTCTCCGGGTTCGCGGCAGTAATCTAAGTACAACATCGAGGCTACTGCGTCTACGCGAATGCCGTCGATGTGATACTTGTCAAACCAGAACAGAGCATTTGATACTAGGAAATTCCGCACTTCGTTGCGGCCGTAGTTAAATACTAGGGTTCCCCACTCTTTGTGCTCGCCCTTGCGGGGATCGGCGTGTTCGTACAAGTGAGTTCCGTCAAAGAAGGCTAAACCGTGACCGTCTTTGGGGAAATGTCCCGGCACCCAATCTACCAGTACGCCTATCCCTGCGGCGTGGCACTGGTCAACAAAATACATGAAATCTTCTGGTGTGCCGTAGCGGGATGTTGGGGCGAAATAGCCTGTTACTTGATAGCCCCAGGAACCGTCGAAGGGATGTTCGGCAATGGGCAACATTTCGATGTGGGTGAATCCTAAGTCTTTGACGTAGGGAATTAGCCGATCGGCCAATTCGCGGTAAGTCAAAAAGCGCGCGCCCGGATTCAGTTCCGAAACCGGCACTGCTGGTTGTATTTCTCCGTTTGGCAGTACCGCAGGTTCGGCTGTACCTGCGTGCAGCCAAGAACCGATGTGGCATTCGTAAACCGAAACTGGCTGCGTCAGTTGGTCTGTGTGCCGCCGCTGTTCGATCCAAGCGCTATCGTGCCAAGTGTAGGTATCTAAGTCGGTGACTATTGAGGCTGTTTTGGGCCGTACCTCTTGCTGGAAACCGTAGGGGTCGGACTTTTCGTAGGGATGTCCGTCTTGGTTTTTCACTTCGTATTTGTAGTGAGTTCCGTAGGATAGTCCCGGAATGAATAATTCCCAGATGCCGTTTTGGGATTTCCGCATTTGATGTTTGCGGCCGTCCCACAGGTTGAAATCTCCTAAGACTGAGACGTTACGGGCATTTGGAGCCCAAACTGCAAAATATACTCCTGTAATGCCGTCTACTTCGGTGAAGTGGGCTCCTAGTTTTTCGTAAATCCGGTGGTGGTTGCCTTCTGAGAATAGGTGAAGGTCAAATTCTGTGAGTTTGGGCGATCGAAAGGCGTAGGGGTCGTAGATAAAGCGTTCGTGTTCCCCTTCTTTGACTCGCAGTTGATAGTTTGCTAGTTCTGGGGTGTCGATCGTACATTCAAAAAAGTGATGGTGATGCTCTGATTTCATCGGGTATTCGGCCCTCGCTTCAGGCAAAACTACCGATACTGCTTCGGCATTCGGCAGATAAGCTCGGACGACCCAGACTTTTTTGCCATTTTCTTCGATCGCGTGGGGGCCTAGCACTTCAAATGGATCGTGGTGCTGATTCCAAACAATCCGGTCTATCTGTTCAAAGGGGACGGTCGCGGGCATAAAACTACTTACCTCAATCTTTTGACTAAATGGCGGCTTTCAAAACCTAGAGCGGAGCTGCACTTTACATTTGGATACATTTTTGATCGCTAATGCTACCACGCTTACTGCAACCCTTGCGCGCGCTCTTGCCTTGCTGGCGACCAAGCTGTGCTTTTACTGCTAAGGGCTAACATCTAAGTATAGAAATATTAAAACAAATTGAAAAATTTATATTTTTTAGATAATATCCTTGACTTTTTTTAACCTGTGTGATATAAAATTTTGGCAAATTATGGTTAATGTGCCAAACCAAGGTGGTCAAGGTGGGTGAGTTTGGCCGAGAACTCAATGTTGATTAATTAGTGGAATTTTCAGGCTGGGGCGATCGCCCGACAGGTATCTTTTAAAATCCCGGAGGCAGGGTTTCGCCGCAAACTTGGTGAATGTTGGCAATGCGCTCCAACAGCCAAGGATGCTCAATCCGGTATTGAGGAATCAAAGCTAAAGGACTCAGCAGCGCGGCAGCAGTAATATCTGCCACGCTCAAGGAGTCGCCTACCAAATAGGAACCATCTTGCCAGCGACGCTGCAACAGGCCTAAAGCAGCGCTCAGGCGCAACTCGGCGAGTTTTGCCGAAGCGTGGTTAATGCCGAACTGGCGGCGCGCCAACTGAATCACTAACTGGCTCAACACAGACGGGTCGATTTCCTTGCCCGCACCGGCGCGAAACTCGTAGTAAACAAATCGAGTGGCAATGCCGATGCTTTCATCGAGCCAGTCTTCCAGCATCCAAGCCTCTGCTTGCAAACTCTCGCCTGCCGGCAACAGCGGCGTTGAAGGAAAACTAGACTCGATCCAGTGGAAAATTTGCGTCGAGTCTGCGATCGCCCCTGGTTGACCTTCAAGTTGAGGCAGCAGTACCGGCACTGTCCTCAAACCCCCCGTGAGAGGCTTGAGTTTCAAAACGTGCAGGCCCGGAGTCAAATTTTCTACTTGAAAGGGGATGCCCTTGTAACCCAGCGCTAAGCGGACTTTGCGGCAGTAAGGGGAGGTACTGAACTGTAGTAAAAGCATCTGACAAAAAATAACACCCAACTTGAGGCCTAGACTGATGAGATTGAAAAATGCGAAGAGCGAACCATTTTTCACCCTTGAGGCTAGGCCCGTTGGGGTTTTACTCCGCGATCGCCTAGTTAGGGCTTTTTAGGAGAGGGAGAAGCACCGCCTGCTGGAGGCTTGTCTGCCCCAGGAGACTTTTCAGCCCCAGGAGACTTTTCAGCGCCAGGAGTAGCCTTTGGACTTTCCTTTGGTGTTGCTGGAGCAGAAACAGGAGGAGGAGTAGTACCGCCACCAGGAGTGGGGCTAGCGCCACCGCCACTGCCGGCATCACCGCCGCAAGCGCCGAGGGCTGCTGCAATGCCAATTACCAAAGTCAAACGAATTAATCCCTTGTTCATAAACACTCCTTAACATTCAAAACCCATCGCAAGGAAGGGAATAGTGTACTTGAGAAACAATGCTGGCACGAATAGATCGACGATTCGCTCGTTGATTACAATACTGCATTTATTAATAAATTTCACATTGATTCTGGCGAACCGGCAAAAAATTCATTTTTTTGGCAAATCTAGAAGTCAAAGAGACCAGTGGTAGGATGGGTTGGTTGGTTTGTGAGGTATCTTTGGTAAGGATAACCGAGATTTCCAGAAATTGGCGATCGGCAACCGCAAAAACTCCTAACCTCACTCAAGCTGAAGCTGCCCCTCTATAAAAGTATTGGTGAACTCTATGACCGCTGCTATCAGATCCCCGGATTCTCCCCGCCGCTCCCGATCGACCGGCAAGCCCACCACAGACGCCGCCAAAAGCAAAGTTACTTCTATTGCCCGAGCTAGACGGGCAAAAACTGGGCCCCAATTGCCTAACTACTCCCCAGCGGACGAACAGGCCAAACCTCGCGCGCAAGGATCGGTGCTGAAAGTGATGCCCGATCGCCAGTCGCATCCGATGTGGCTGCGATCGCTCCTGCGGGTGGAGCGCGCCTCCTGGGCCGCATTGGTGCTGCTGTTGGGCGGCGCTCTGACTCTCTACGGTTTGACTGTTTACGGCGAGCAGCGCTGGAGTCAAGAGTATCAAAAGCTGGAAACTCTGCGCCGGGGCGAACAGCAGTTGAGTGCTGCTAGCGAAGTCTTGAAACACCAACTTGCTAAAGAAGCTGAAAATCCAGAAACCGGTTTGGCTGCACAGAAGCCTGCGGACACGATTTTCTTGCGCCCGGCCCCGGAAAACCGATCGCCCGGTGCGGCGGCACCAAACTCTGAAGAACCTGCTCTCAAGAAGCGATCGGGTGGGGAAACGCCGCTGGGCTATTGAGGCAATGTCGATTTGAGATTTGAGATTTGAGATTTTAGATTGACTCGCAGCGCCGTGAATCTGGAGGCTTGAATCTTGAGTCTAAAATTTGGGGATGCACAAACATTGTCTGTCGGAACTGCGGTGCCCGTTTTTGGGCAATGTCAACGCGGAGAGGGCCCTCTTGGGGATGTGTCCGAGGGTCTTGCTTCGGGTTTGATTTTTGTGAAAGTGCCGATCGATTTTGGCCCTACCTACCCTCGGTTAAAGTTTTCAAATATTATTTGAAAATAATAAAGAGAAGTTCAAAAAAATAATGCTACAGTAAGCAGCAAATCCCAATTTAATATTTATAAATTATTCGCAATTCTTCAATTATTCAATTCATAAATCTAAAATCTAAAATCTAAAATCTAAAATGGTAGAACTTGTCGGTAAATTTAGAATGCTATGAGCTACGATCCCCGTTTTGACCGCTACAGATCGCCGAATTTTAAACGTCCAAAAGCGTCGAGCGATTCCCTACGGGATAGCTACGCTTCACGCACTTGGTGGGGCAAACCAGTCAAACCCAGAGTTGCGGCTACGGCTAGCAGCCCGCCTCGACCACCCCTGGAGCGTTTAAAACGCAACAAGTTCCGCTTGTGGGTTGTGTGGGTGGTGTTGATGCTCGGGGGGCTGGGGCTGGCTGTAAATTTGTTTTATTTGCAGGTGACGCGAGCTCCGGCGCTACGCAAACAGGCTCTTCAGCAGCAAACTCTCAAAACGAAGCCGTTTGTGCCGAGACGCCCGATCGTCGATCGCACGGGAAATGTGTTGGCGATCGACAGACAGGTGTACACTCTCTACGCTCACCCGAAGTTGTTCAAGCACTCGAAGGCGGAGATTGCTGCTAAATTGGCTCCGATGTTGCCGATCGAAGTAGCCCCTGGCAATACGGCGGAAACTGAACTGCTGCGAAGGTTTAATCTGGCAGAAAGCGGTATTACGATTGCTAGTTCTTTGGCTCAAGAGGTTGCCGATCGCGTGGGGCAGATGCAAATTAAAGATAGTCCCGTGGATGGGCTGGAGTTGGTGCGGCAGCAGCAGCGTTTTTACCCGCAGCAGGAGTTGGCGGCGGATGTTCTGGGTTATGTGGATGGGGAACGGAAGGGACAGGCGGGGGTGGAATACAGCCAGCAGAATTTGCTGGAACGATCGATGCCGTCGATTCAATTTAGTAAGTCGATCGACGGGCGTTGGCTTCCCGATCGACTGACGGCGGGTTTTGTGCAGCTTGATGACTTGAAATTGCAATTGACGATCGACAGTCGCTTGCAGCGGGCGGCCCGGATTGCTCTGAAGGAGAAAATGCTGAAATATGAGGCGAAGCGGGGCGCGGTGATTGTGATGGATGCCCGAAACGGCGAGTTGCTGTCGGTGGTGGCTGAACCTTCCTACGATCCGAATCAATATTTTAATTTCGATTTGTCGCGCTATAAAAATTGGGCTGTAACTGATGTTTATGAGCCTGGTTCGACTTTTAAACCGATTAATGTGGCGATCGCCCTGGAAGCCGGTGCGGTCAAACCTAACACTGTGTTTAACGACGAAGGTCGGATTTATATGGATATCTGGACTATCCAAAATTCCGATTACAAACAAGCAGGCGCCCGCGGCCCTTCCACTGTTACGCAGATTTTGAAACATTCTAGTAATGTGGGGATGGTTCACATAATGAACACGATGAAATCTTCTCTTTACTATCAAGCTTTAGAAAAATTGGGACTGGGACAAACTGCGGGTACAGATTTGCCTTTTGAAGTAACGAGTCAGCTTAAAAATCGAGAGCAATTTATCAATTCTCCGGTGGAAGTTGCTACTACTGCTTTTGGTCAAGGTTTTTCTATTACTCCGATGCAGTTGGTGCAGCTTAATGGGGCTTTGGCTAACGGTGGCAAGTTGGTAACTCCTCATGTTGTGCGGGGACTTTTCGATCGCGAAGGTCAACCTTTTTGGAAGCTGCCGAGGGCTGTTCCGAAGCAGGTTTTTTCGCCACAAACTACCAAGAAGGTTTTGGAAATGATGGAAACTGTGGTGGATGGTGGTACGGGGAAAGCTGCACAAATTCCTGGGTATCGGATTGCTGGGAAAACGGGGACGGCTCAAAAAGCTAGTGCTGGTAGGGGTTATTCTGATAAGGCGATTATTACTAGCTTTGTGGGGATCATGCCTGTGGAGGCTCCTCGGTATGTGGTGCTGGCGGTGATTGATGAGCCTAAGGGTGGTGGTACGGGGGGAGTTGTGGCGGCGCCGATTGTGGAGTCGGTGATGGAGGCGCTGATTAATATTGAGAAGATTGCGCCGAGTAAGAAGTAGGAAGGGCAGCTTAAATAGAGGTTAATTTCTTAGGTACGTAGTTGCGCTTCAGCGCTCTTTAGTATGCTGAGGAATGAGAATTAAATAACTTACAATTGGGAGAATCTCAGTTTTGCAAGAAGCATTTTTTATCTTCCGTGCTGTCCCCGCTCGCGTGCTTGTACAAGCACGCGAGCGGGGACGCTCGCACTGTAAATGCAAAACAAAACTGAGATGCTCCCTTACAATTTTTATGCTTCTTGTGGGATGGGCGTCCCGCCCGTCCAGAAAGGGTTCCCGAGCGTCCCGCCCACCCCACAAACTTCTGTAAATTATTTAATTCACAATCCTTAGAGCGCTGAAGCGCAACTACGTACCTACTGTTTGTGTTGAGCAACCAGAAATATCGGAAGAAACCGGGTTTCAGGGGTTACGACTCGATGTCAATAACAATATCTTCCGTATTTATTGGGTTTTTTTTGTCTTTGGGAGGTGCGTTGATGTCCTATAAGTGTGGAAATAATAACGCATCGATCGCCACTTTGAAGATTAGGATGGGATAGTGTTAGGGTTCCTTTTGCTCCAACACTTGTACAGTCATCATTCCTGTCACTGAGGACGGGGCAACCTTTAAAATTGAACATGGCTCGCCAGACTGTTCCATTTTTTTTTATTTTATTTGTGTTCTCATTGACTTTATCGAAAGTTGTATCATGTTCATTTATCTGAATATCTGGCTCTAAGCTTTTCCATTGGTTGGCTGGTACTTGGGCTGGTGTAATCTCGGCTTTGTGGACTGCTACTTGTAGGTTTTCTCCTACTTGCTTGAAGCTGGATTGCCATGCAATTTTGTCGCGTTTGGCGTTGCTTTGGGCAAGTTCCATTGCCCAATAAGCCCGATCGACTGATACCTTCAAACGCTGGTTGTTGATGAACATTAGCCAAGAGGGGCTGGCGATCGCACAAAATATCCCCAGTATTGCGATAATTATCAATGTCTCAAGCATTGTAAAACCGGCGTTAGGTGCTGTGGATCTGCGTTTGGGGGTTTTATTTGTTGACACGTAAGTACACTCAGTGATTTTTTGTTTAAAAAAAATAGCTGGAAGGCTCTATTTTTGTTGGGAGTATTTTAACTTTGAGCGTGGTTACTGTATAGGTCGCTTAAATAAAATTTACATAAAAAATTAGGATCTGGTAGGGGCGGTGTGGATGAGGATCGCCATTTGGGAGAAATTGCAGGTATTGATGCGATCGCCCGCTGTGGATGAGAGCTTGCGGGGCTGCTAAATTTGCGATCGTACTAATGCTCGAAAGGCTTTCATGGCGACGTTTCTGCCGGCTGTTTTGCTTTGTTCGATATACTGGGGGACGAGATGGGCGATCGGTATGCCTCTAATCATTAATTTATTGGACAAGACTGGACAATGCGTACATGGCGATCCATAATACTAATATGGCAAAGTACGTGAAACCA
>NZ_JAEQCF010000158.1:0-5317 GCF_020738625.1 Microcoleus sp. PH2017_09_SFU_O_A | reverse complement strand
TGATCTATATTACCTGTTTATCTTGCACTTTTTTCTCCCTCGCGCCATCTAAACCTATGCCACGCAATATGTGATTGATTTTTCAGCAAGCCCTATATAACCACTGAAACTAAGAGGGCCCAAGCCCAACAACGTCCGCGAATCTTTCGCTAGATCCGCTATATACAACTAAGTGTCCTCCAAATTGCCATGTCCTCCGATGGTAGAGAAAGGCTATTGCTGTGTCCTCCAAATTGCGATATCCTCGATTGCTTGAGATTTTCTACCATCAAAAAAGGTTGACTGTATTCCTACAGCCAACCCCGCGCTCATTTAATTGTTATGCGTTTGCTTAAACAGCAAAACTATCTGGCAATATTCGGGAACGTATAGCCAACACCTAGTAACAATCCCACGTCAGTTCCGTCGAGAAAACCAATATTCAGTCCTGCTGTGGCTGTAAAATTGCTCGACAGTGGCACATCTATACCTCCCGAAATCAGGAAGCCAAAATTACCGTCATCGCCGGTAGAAAATGCTACGCCAGCACCTAAATAAGGAGCAGCGGTAATCACAAAATCATCGCTGACTTCGACGGCCTCTCGGGATACAAAATCGTAGGTGACTGGAACTAGAACAGTTAGATTGTCGCGGAACAAAACACTCGGTCTCACCGAGAAATTGTTCGTCAAACCAATTTTGCTAAGAATCGCAAAAGAAGTGTCGCCTAGGGCTGAATCTCCGCCAAAACCGATGTTACCGCCAATACCAATGTAGCTGGGCCCTGAACGGGTAGCTCTGCCCGGTTTGACGGTTGTACCGCCCGGTTGAGCCAATATCTGAGGTTTGTCTGAGGCTGTTGCGGGATTCTGGGCAACTTTCGGTTGGTTCGTCAGGGCTGAGGCGGAAGTGCTGACAGGGTTGCTCAACACTTCTTGTGTTGTTTTGACTTCTTTTTCTTCCTTGGATGCTGTCAGTTCTGAATTAGGTCGATCGGCCACAATCTGGGATTTTTGCTGAATTTCAACGCTATTCTCAGCAATTTTCGCTGTTTCTGCCGATTTTTCGGTTTCAGCAGCAATGGATGTAGGTGTATTTTGCTCAGTTGCTGGGACAGCAATTTCCGATGTTGCTGCTGTGGATTCTGCCGGTGCTGCCGCAGATGCTTCCGAGTTGACTGCCGGTGCGGAGGCTGCTGGCTCTGCTGCTGGTGTTAGTTCGATCGAACTGATAGAATCAATTTTTGTATTGCTAGCTGTTATTTCGGCATCAGCTTTCACTGCTGAAGTTGCCGCCCGCGAGGAAATTTGGTCAATATTTTGAGTTGCCGCATTTGCGGTTGTAGCGATATCGGGCAAGTTGCCGGTTTCAGCTTTCGCTGACATGGTAGTGCAACAAACTGCTAAAGCTGCAAGATTTATTAACGCAAAAGTAGACTTGGAAAATAGACTATTCATCAGAAAAATGGGTTTGAAACCCCGTCCTTTTAGGACGGCTTTACATTTTAGTTTTAGGTTGGTGTTAGGGGTGGAATTACCGACCCCTAATCTATCTACCGCCGGGCGAACTACTAAATGCCGGGTGCTTTTGCCTCGAACACTTTCGCGCCTGACAATTACCGACTGACATTGTTTGTTCGCGATCGCATAACAAGTGGCGATAAGCCCATGTGTATATTTCCCTTCGCTACTGACTATCACAGAGGTTACAGATTAGGGAGGCGTCCAGTAACGTATGAATGGTGTACCACCACCAGATAGTTCAGTTTGGGTTTTTAGCCCGTAAGCTAGACACTGTTTTAGTCCTGAATCAAGAAGGTGGTAAACCTTCCTCTTTCAAGCCCCATGCCTTGATAGCTGGGGTTAGTGACAAGACACTCCTCATTGAATGGTGTGTTAAAAGTTTGACACTCCCTGGCGTGAACGCGCGGGGATTCTTGGTTCACAGACATACCTTAAAATTGTCCATCCTTTCGGCAATACTTAAACCAAAAACCCGTTCGATAGAACCTGTGTTTTGAGCCTAAGAAAGAGCAATCCCAGAGGGCTTATCTCCCCAAGCGAAGCGAGAGTCTCCTCTCTTCCGTGTGCCCCACGGTACGTTTAATCTTCAAGATTTTAGTTTTCTGGTCTGGGTTACGTTAGTTACCCTAGCTATGTTTTTCGTGGTGTTCGCCACCCACTAACTATTATTATTTCCCGACCAGTCGTTTGAGCTTGGTGTCTCATGTGTATCGGCGGTTATTCTAC
The DNA here is from genome assembly GCF_020738625.1 of Microcoleus sp. PH2017_09_SFU_O_A. Classification (NCBI taxonomy): domain Bacteria; kingdom Bacillati; phylum Cyanobacteriota; class Cyanophyceae; order Oscillatoriales; family Microcoleaceae; genus Microcoleus; species Microcoleus sp. PH2017_09_SFU_O_A. The sequence continues at coordinate 3,089 of NZ_JAEQCF010000158.1, read as the reverse complement.
CTGTAGTATTACTCTACTATACCATCTTGAACAAGAAATTTAGATAATTAAATCCGTGCTAAAAGGACGGGGCTTTAGACCCAACTTTCTGGTAAGTGTTTGAGGGCTCTAGTCGAGACCTTTGCTGAAAAATGACACAAATATGAGTTGTGTTGTTCCTAGATTGGCACTTAACCCTCTTAGAGTCAACTCTCTCTGCTGATTAGATTCAAGAACCGAAGGCTAGTCGATCGACTAATTTTAATTTACAGTTCGACGATCTAAAAATCAATCCTAGGGGAGAGTTCACTCTTGATGGTGCTTATACCACTTTTGCTCAAAAAAAGCAACTGCAAACAACCTCGAAACCACGAGCTTCATCAGTCAGTCAGTCGATTTTAGATTTTAGATTTTAGATTTTAGATTTACTTGCAGCTTCTTGAATCTGGGAGCTGGAAGTCGATCGCGCGCGCAGAGCATTCTACAATGCTGTACATGAGGGCGCTGCACCCGCCCGCCACCACAGTGGAAAAATCCGGCTGCGTGAGGGCGCACCGGCTCGAAACGAATATCCAGCAAGGTTTGACAACTGTTTACTGTTTAGGGAATTCGGGGGTCTAAATTGGGGCAGTTGGGCGAGGGCGATCGGCTCCTGCACAGTCCCGGACAAGTCATGTAGAATATCATTGATCCTACAAACAGTCGTAGCTCGATCGTGTCAAAATTATTAGATATTATTCATTATTGTGGAAAATTCAATGTCTTAGTAAAGTTTAGCCTTCGCGATCGCTCAGTATCTGACGACCTAACAGCACGCAACTAAACAAGTAAAAAATAAAAAGTATCTGTTCTCAACCTGACTTTATGAGCAAAGTTCTAGTTATATTAGGCGAATTGAGCGATCGCGACATCGATTGGATGCTCGCCAACGGCAGCCGCACCACAGTCCCCCCCGGCACCACTCTCATCGTCGAAGGTCAACCCTTAGACGCACTGTACATAGTTCTGGATGGAACTTTGAGCGTTGCTGTATCATCTTTGGGCGACAAAGAAATTGGAAAAATCATCTGCGGCGAAGTGTTGGGCGAAATGTCTTTTGTAGACGGGAGGCTTCCTTCTGCTAGCGTCACGGCAATTGATGAATGCCTCATCCTGTCAATTCCGAGGCGGCTGCTAACTGAAAAACTAGAGCAAGACGTGCTGTTTTCCCTGCGATTTTATCGGGCGATTACTAAATTTCTGTCGTCGAGACTGCGGGGTACAGTCAAACGCTTCGGCGAAGATACTGATTATTTAATATATCAAGACCCCCACGACGATCGCGCGATCGGGCAAAATGTCGAAAATCCTGATTTGGCTCAATCTAGATTTGAATGGCTGTTGCAGCGTTTGAAGGAGACTTGAAGTCAGTTGACAGTTGACAGTTGACAGTTGACAGTTAACAGTTGACAGTTGACAGTTGACAGTCAGCAGTCATTAGTCATTAGTTAGTTGCTACAAATTCTCTTCGGATCGATGCCCGATGCCCGATGCCCGATGCCCGATGCCCAATTCCCCAATTAAAAAACATATTTTTCGGCAACGCGCCAATAGCGGGAAAAACGCTTCAAATCAATGTAGCCATCGTAGCGGACAAAAGGTTCGGGTGGCAAAACTTCTACTGGAAACTCCCTCCTAATTTCCCGGCAAATATCCTCAAACCGAGGGCTGGGACTTTCCGCTGTAACGATTTGATTCGCACCGGATTCTTTAGCAAAAGCGATAACTTCGGCAGCGACATCGCCGCGCCGAATAACTACCGGCAACTCTAGTAAACATTCATAAATAAACACCATTCGCTTGAGACTTAACTGCCATTCATCGATCAGTGCATCGTCCCAAACCCAGATTGCTTGTGCTTCTGGGTGAGCTTGGAAAGCTGGGCATTGTGGACTCAAGCAGGGGAATTGGGAATTGGGAATTGGGAATTGGGAATTGGGAATTGGGAATTGGGAATTGGGAATTGGGAATTGGGAATTGGGAATTGGGAATTGGGAATGTAAAAAAGTTGAATTATTTTTATTACTTCTTCCCTCTTCCTAATGTCAACTGTCAACTGTCAACTGTCAACTGTCAACTGACTTAATTTTTCCTTTTTTTCTGAGGGCGTTGCCAACTTTGAGAACCGCCCGTGCGATCGACCTTTTCGCCATTGGGAAACAACTTGCTCTCCAAATATTCGTAAGTTCCCTCAAAATCGCATTGTCCGTACAGGGGACAATCGCGACAATAAACTGACTTAGTGTAACGTTCCAGATTTTCCCGATTAAAAAAATAAGCCTTGTGACTAAAAGTGCTCGCTACCCACTGCCAAGAAAGATTGTTGCTTGCCGGATCTCCATCTAGCAAATGTTGCAAAAACCAGCGAGCTCCAGCTTGCCAGCGCACGCGGCGCCAGTGTACCAAATAACTAGCCATCCACATCCGCTGGTGGTTGTGCAAATAACCAGTTTCCCGCAACTCGCGGCTGAAGCTGTCGATGCACACTAAACCAGTCGTGCCCTCGACGACATCCTGCGGCAGAGTGTCGCTGTAATCTTTGGTAGTGTAACCAGTTTTGTATGGTTCCCGGTCTTCCCAAATCTTTTTGCCCAATTCGGCGTACAGCCGCTGCCAATAATCCCGCCAACCCAACTCGTTGACGAGTTTCACTGCATCTTGTGGATCCTGCACCTTGGTGAGTACGGCATCTCGGACTTCGGCAAGACTCAAAACGCCGTAGCGCAAATAGGGCGACAATCGCGTTACTGCACCGTTGAGAAAGTTACGGGTTGAGGAGTATTTGCTGGGATCGACTTGTTGCAGCAATGTCTCGGCTGCTTGGCGCCCGCCTGTGGTTGGGGGTACGTTGCTATCCCGGGCGGTGGTTTGGGGGAATTGTTCGCGCACGTAGGCTATTAATTCGTCGCGGCTGGCAAATTCCCGCTTCATGTCCTGACTCATGGTTTTTTGTTAAGCGCCTGCTATGGTTTTTAGGACTTACGCATTGACAAAAAGCATTATCTATGTACTCTCGGCCATAGCATCACTCTGAAGGTTCGCAAAAATATGCTCACGTATAACTAAAGTGA
>NZ_JAEQCF010000036.1:0-52690 GCF_020738625.1 Microcoleus sp. PH2017_09_SFU_O_A | reverse complement strand
CAAGGGTATGGCTTTTCTAATTTTGATAATTTTAGAAATCGCGTATTAGCTTGTTTCTTGCATTAGATAAAATTATCACCATAAGTTCTGGAGAGCCGTGTTATCTACTGCTTTCTGTGTGCGAGCTGAATCTTCTTCTGCTCTTTTCTCAATTGTAGCTGCATCTTTCTTGGCTTTGCGCTCGACTACACTACCATCTTCTGATGCTCGATCGACTTTAGCAGCATTTGTCTTGGCTGTTTCCTTCACCTTCTCTTCTGTATCTCGGATGAAGTTCTTGGCTCTTCCGGCATCTGTGCTGGCTTTGTCTTGAACTTTATCGCCTATATCTGCTGCTGCGATCGAGCTTACAGCAAGAGAGGCCATTGCTGCGGTGTTCGAGAAAAATGCACCCTGCCAAGCAAATGCCATCGCTGACACGCAAAGCACAGTTGCAGCCAGATAGCGCCCGAGAGTCGAAAGCCGTTTGGTAAAATAATTCAGTTTCATAGAGTACAAAATGAGATATAACATCCTATTTGTACTCGATTGGCGCGATCGGCTAAACCATTCTCCAGATAGAGGTTATCCTGCGCCCACTTCTTAGAAAAAATCCGTCTTTTGATAGATTGAAGCAAAAAACGTCAGTCGATTTGAGATTTGAGATTTGACTCCACAGCCGAGATTTGGGGATTCAACACTCTATTTTAGATTTGTTATTTGCTATTCAAAAATTGACTCCACAGCCGCGATTAGGGGACTTCAACTAATGCTAGCGATTGGCGCTCTTTGCGGTAATTTTAAGGTAAAGTGCGATCGCCTGCCACACATGTGAACTGTAGACGGTTGACTCTTCCCCTCTCCCCCTCTCCCTCTCTCCCTCTCGCCTTCTCGGGTTCTACCATAACGAGCAATTTACAGGTGCAGCAGCTTAATTTTTCCTCGCTTAAATCTTACGCTGCATTAATTTATACAAATAAAAATTGACTTGCAGGCAGTATTCTGTTATAGACAGTATTTTTCTGGAAGACAAATCGCTTTTTTTGCTATATTGACCAGCAATAAAGATAATGGTTTTGATTAGATTGAGGAGTTGAACGGATGAAAAACTTGAATTGCTGGAACAAACCCGCTGCATTGCTGGGTGCGATCGCCATTGTAGCCGGAAGTGTGCAGGCGACTGCGATCGGTGTTGCCACCTCACCAGCATCCACTACCAGTCAGGATGCTGAAAAAATTTCCTTTGAAGATAGCGCCACCTTTCAAATCGCCCAAGCTGACACCCTTTGCCGCAAAGTAACTCCCAAAGAAGGTTTGACAGTTCGCCAGAACCCAGACCCCAAATCCGTGAGAGTTGGCGGTGTAGCCATGAATACTCAGGTAACGCTGTTCCAAGGCGCTACTTCTGTTAAAGCCTCCGACGGCCGCCTCTGGATTCAAATTACCGCTCCCGTAAAAGGGTATATAGCTACCGGATACCCGAACAACGAGGCTAATTTAGCTTCGTGCACAATTAGTCAAGCTCCTTCCCCAAGTCCAGCACCAGCACCAGCACCTGCACCTGCGCCTGCACCAGCACCTGCACCAGCACCTGCACCAGCACCTGCACCAGCGCCAGCGCCAGCGCCTGCACCAGCGCCAGCACCAGCGCCAGCACCAGCACCAGCACCTGCACCTGCACCTGCACCTGCACCAGCACCTGCACCAGCACCTGCACCTGCGCCAACACCAGCGCCAGCACCTGCGCCAGCACCTGCGCCAACACCCGCACCAACAACGGGCCCCGTCAGCCTGTGCCGCCAAGTAGAACCTCGCGTAGCACCGAAAGGTCTGGCTATTCGTGCGGAGCCTTCAAAGACTGCGACAGTTAAAGGCGGCGTACCCGCTAACGGTCAAGTAACGCTTGTGCCGAATTTCCAGTTAGTCAAAGATAAGAATGGAGAAGACCGCAATTGGGTTGAGATTTCAGCCCCTGTTCCGGGATTCATCTCGGCTGGAAACTTGATCATGTGCAAGTAAACTTCTGAGTTCTATCAGATCGAATTTGGTTTGTAGTGAGGACTTTAGCCCACATTCAAGAAGGACTAAAGTCCTTACTACAAACCTTGCAAGCAAGAAGGACTAAAGTCCTTACTACAAACCTTGCAAGTAAGAAGGACTAAAGTCCTTACTACAAACCTTGCAAGCAAGAAGGACTAAAGTCCTTGCTACAAACCTTGCAAGTAAGAAGGACTAAAGTCCTTACTACAAACCTTGCAAGCAAGAAGGACTAAAGTCCTTACTACAAACCTTGCTACAGTCGAGTTTTAGATTATTGAAAATTATCGAAACGCCACAGAACTTGTAAGTTGCTGTGGCGTTTTCTTATGAGAATAGGGGACTTTCGCCGCCAATTCTCACCCTAAGAAGGCAAGATAATTGATGACAGGAAATCCGAGGATCCGATCGCCCCATTAATCCCCACCAGATTCGCTAAAACCCGATCGGTTCCTGCGACTCGCAGCAACGTACCTTCGGGAGTGGTGCTCAATTGCAACTCCTGAAAACTCAGGCCAATCAAAATAAACTTATCGACACCGGCCTCAAAACCGATCGCAGTATCAGTACCACTGTCAGCACCCAAGACAAATCGATCGCTCCCAATACCTCCGATTAAAGTATCGTCGCCCAAGCCACCAAACAGCCAGTCATCACCATCACCCCCATTGAGCAAGTCGTTATCCTTACCGCCAATTAGGGTATCGGTGCCAGCATCTCCATTCAGGGTATCTTCCCCTTCATTGCCGTAGAGCAAATCATCGCCAGCATCGCCATTGATGCAGTCTTGCTGGTCGTTTGCGCCCACCGAGACAGCCCGGTTATCGGAGCGATCGCCATAAATGGTATCGTTGCCCTCGCCACCGCAGAGCTCATCGCCCCCGTCACCGCCGTAAATCTTGTCGTTGCCAAGATCTCCGTGGATGAGGTCGTTATTTTTACCGCCGTAAATGCTGTCATCGCCTTCACCGCCACTGATGGTATCGTCAGCTTCATCGCCGAAGAGTACGTCAGCACCAATGTTGCCAAAGATCAAGTCCTGGCCGTTGATATCTTGAGCTCGACTGCGAGCGCCACCGTATATCGTGTCATCGCCACTGTCGCCGACAAGGGTATCGGAGCCTAATTCGCCCCAAATCAAGTCATTCTCTTTGCCGCCCCAAACGCAATCATTGCCTTTGCCTGCTTGCACGGTGTCATTGCCGTTGCCACCGGCGATGATGTCGTTGCCGGTGTCGCCAAAGATTAAATCTCCTTCGCTAGCACCGTTAACTGAGTTGGAACCGCCTTTGTCGCCTAGCAGAGTATCGTTGCCTGCGCCGCCGTAGAGGGTATCAGAGCCTAATTGACCGTAGATTAGGTCATTGCCTTTACCTCCGTAAGCGCGATCGTTACCTTTGCCTGCAACCAGGGTATCGTTGGCTTCTTGGCCGCTGAGGAAGTCGTTGCCGTCGCCTCCATAGAGCAAGTCGCGTCCCTGGGAATCGAAGTCTGTGTTGCCGTTGAAACCGCCAAACAAGGTGTCATTGCCGGTGCCCCCAATCAACGTATCGGAGCCGATTTGGCCCGAAATGATGTCATTTTCTTTGCCTCCAAGGGCAAGATCGTTACCTTTGCCGGCATGGATGGTATCGTCGCCTTCGTTGCCGTTAATGATGTCTGCGCCGTTACCTCCGAAGATCAAATCGCGATCGTCCGCAGCGCTGCTAGAGTTATCGCGGCCGTTATCTCCCAAAATCGTATCGGCACCTTCATCTCCAAACAGGGTGTCAGAGCCTAAGTCGCCTGCAATCCAGTCGTTCTGCTTGCCGGCATGGATGATATCGTTGCCCTCGCCGCCGTAAGCAATATCCGTGTCAGTGTCCGCAAAAATCCTGTCATTGCCTTCATTGCCGTAAATTTCGTCGGCGCCGTCTTTGCCTAAAATCAGGTCGTTCCCTTTTAAACCGATGATTTTTTGGTTGCCTTTGTTGTCTGCGATCGAGTCATTGCCGTCTGTACCTTTGGTGGTTTGTCCCTCTCCCAGTTGCGAAATTGGCCGGACAAATCGAACTCCGGGCGCTGGTGGCGGCGGTGCAAAGTTAATTCCTGGTTTTTCTACAATGGGTTCGCACAGACAGTCGGTATCTGGTTCGGCGATCGGATTTGATATTGGGGTTGGTGTTGGCGCCACCAGCCCCAAGATTGCAGCGACAGTAGCGGTAGCGGGACTAATGCCGCCGCGATCGTCTGTAGCGCTGTAGCTGAAAGTGGCTCCCGTAAAACTTCCTGTGGTTTGGAAAAATAATTGCTCAATTTGTGCCGGAGTTAGAACTTGGCCGGGTGTGACGCGAACGCCGCCGTTGGCTGGATCTCCTAAAAATAGAACTCCTTGGTTGGCTGGGGGCAGGGTGTCGATCGTGTAAGAGGCGATCGACCCGTCGGGATCGCTGCCTCCCAATCCCGGAACCTGGGCGCTGCCACTGGGAGCAATACTGAAGTTAGCATTGTTCACCAATGGCGGTAAGTTGGTCGTCGGGCGAATCGCAGCAACAGTAGCGGTGCCGGGACTAATCAGGCCGCCGTTGTCGGTGGCGCTGTAGGTGAAATTGGCTCCCGTAAATTCGCCCGTCGTTTGGAAAAACAGTTGCTGAATCTGTCCGGGAGTGAGAATTTCACCGGGTGCGATCGCTATCCCACCGTTAGCAGGATCTCCTAAAAACAGTGTTCCTTGGTTCGCCGGTGGCAAAGTGTTGATTGTGAAAGAGGCGATCGTCCCGTCGGGGTCAATTCCTCCCAATCCTGGAACCCGCACGCTGTTGTTGGGCGGAATGTTGAAGTTGACATTTATGCCAACTGGAGGTTGGTTGAGAACAATTGGCGCCGGAGTCGGAGTCGGAGTTGGAGTCGGTGCCGGAGCTGGAGCTATGGCAGCAACTGTAGCATTAGCGGGACTGGTAGCACCGCGATCGTCCGTAGCGCTGTAGTTAAAATTCGCTCCTGTAAAGTTGGCCGTCGTTTGCAAAAATATTTGCTGAAGCTGTGCGGGAGTCAGAACTTGGCCGGCTGTGACGCGAACGCCTCCGTTGGCGGGATCTCCTAAAAATAGGACTCCTTGGTCTGCTGGGGGCAAAGTATTGATGGTGTAAGAGGCGATCGATCCGTCGGGGTCGGTTCCGCCCAATCCCGTGACTAACCTGCTACTGTTGGGCGGAGTGCTGAAGTTGACATTTGTGGCAACTGGCGGTTGGTTCGGCACCGGAACCAAAGCGGTAACTGTAGCATTGGCGGGACTGGTGGCGCCTTGATTGTCGGTGGCGCTGTAGGTAAAATTGGCTCCCGTAAAGCTGCCCGTCGTTTGGAAATATATTTGCTGAATCTGTGCCGGAGTCAGAACTTGACCGGGTGTGAGTCGAACGCCTCCGTTGGCCGGATCTCCTAAAAATACCTGTCCTTGGTCTGCTGGGGGCAGGCTGTTGATGGTGAAAGAGACGATCGTCCCGTCGGGGTCAGTTCCTCCCAATCCCGGAACTCGCGGGCTGGTGTTGGGGGGAACAGTGAAGTTGACATTTGTGGCAACTGGCGGCTGGTTGGGAGGCGGCACTGGTGCAGGAGTTGGTGTTGGCACCGGTGCAGGAGTCGGTGTTGGCACTGGCGCAGGAGTCGGTGTTGGCACTGGCGCAGGAGTTGGTGTCGGCACCGGTGCAGGAGTTGGTGTCGGCACTGGCAGAGGGATTGCCGCTACAGTTGCGGTAGCAGCATTGGTGGCACCGCCGTTGTCGGTGGCGGTATAGCTGAAGTTGGTTCCCGTAAAGTTGCCTGTGGCTTGCAAAAATAGTTGCTGAATCTGTGCCGGAGTCAGAACTTGGCCGGGTGTCACCGCTACGCCTCCGCTGGCGGGATTGCCTAAAAATAGCTGCCCTTGAGAGACAGGTGGCACGGTGTTAATCGTAAAAGAGGCGATCGTCCCGTCGGAGTCCGTGCCTCCCAATCCGGTCAATAAAGCGGTGCTGCTGGGCTGCTGGCTGCTGTTGACAGGATTGGCAACCGGAGGTTTGTTGACCGGTGCGGGTGTTGGCGATGGTACTGGAATGGCGGCGGCAACGCTAGCGCTGGCGGGGGTGGTAGCGCCTTGATTGTCGGTGGCGCTGTAGCTGAAGTTGGCTGCGGTAAAAGTGCCTGTAGATTGGAAAAATAATTGATTAATTTGAGCGGGCGTGAGAATTTGACCTGCGGTGACGGCAATTCCCCCAGAGGCGGGATTGCCTAAAAATAGCACCCCTTGAGCGACTGTCGGCAGGGTGTTGATTGTGTAGGAGGCGATCGTTCCGTCGGGGTCGGTTGCTCCGAGTCCGACAATGTTGGCTGTGCTGTTCGGAGGTAGGCTGATGTTGGCGTTGTTGGCTACAGGAGGTTTGTTGGGTGTCGGCAGTACCGCAGAGACGGTAGCGGTGCCGGGACTGGTGAGGCCTTGATTGTCGGTAGCGCTGTAGGTGAAGTTCGCTCCTGCAAAGGAGTTGGTCGCTTGGAAAAATAATTGATTGATTTGAGCGGGTGTGAGAGTTTGACCCGCTGTGACGGCAATTCCCCCAGACGCGGGATTGCCCAGAAACAAGGTTCCTTGGGCTGCTGGCGGTAGGGTGTTGATGGTGAAGGAGGCGATCGTCCCGTCGGGATCTGTGCCTCCCAATCCGGTCAGTAAAACGGTGCTGCTGGGTGCGATCGCGCTGTTGGCGTTATTGGCTACCGGAGGTTGGTTCGCGGCAACGATCGCAGTTGTCACTTGAGCGTTCGCAGCCGTACCGTTGTTGTTGTCACTGTTAGGATCGGCGGTGGCGGCAGTGCTTCTGGCAGTGTTGACAACGCTGCCAGTGGCAGGAGCAACAACGCTGACAGTGCGGGTGATGGCGTTGGCTGCCCCGCTTGCCAAACTTGCGATCGCCGTCCAAGTGACAACACCTGTGGCAGGGTTGTAACTGCCACCGTTGGAAGCTGTCACTCCCGTTAACCCCAGAGGCAGAGTATCGGTGATGACGACGTTGGTGGCGCTGGAAGGGCCGGCGTTTTGGGCGGTGATGGTATAAGTGGCAGTGGCTCCCGGCGCGATCGATGCCGGGCCTGCTTTGGTGGTAACTACGTCCGCGCTGGGAGTGATCGTGGTGGTGACTTGCGCGTTTGCAGCCGTGCCGTTGTTGTTGGCAGTATTGGGATCGGCGGTGTCGGAGGTGCTTCTGGCGGTGTTGGCAACTGTGCCGCTGGCAGGAGCAACAATGCTGACTGTGCGGGTGACGGCGTTGGCTGCCCCGCTTGCCAAACTTGCGATCGCCGTCCAGCTAACAATACCTGTGGCTGGGTTGTAAGTGCCGCCGTTGGAGGCTGTCACTCCGGTTAAGCCCACAGGCAGGGTATCGGTGATGGAAACGTTGGCGGCTGCCGAAGGGCCGACGTTTTGGGCGGTGATCGTATAAGTGGCAGTGGCTCCGGGCGTGACAGATGCCGGGCCTGCTTTGGTGGTAACTACGTCGGCGCTGCTCGTTATCGTGGTGCTGACTTGAGCGATCGCAGCCGTGCCGTTGTTGTTGGCACTATTGGGATCGGGAGTTTCGGCTGTACTCCTGGCAATGTCGATGACAGTGCCGGTATTTGGGGTACTGAAGCTGACTGTGCGGCTGACGGCGTTAGCCGCACCGATGCCCAAAGTTGCGATCGCCGGGAAAGTGACAACACCTGTGGCAGGATTGTAACTGCCCCCGTCGGAGGCTGTCACTCCAGTTAAGCCTGCGGGCAAAGCGTCTGTTACCGTCACATTGGTAGCGCTGCTCGGCCCGCTGTTTTGTGAGGTAATTGTATAGGTGACCGTCGATCCAGCCACGGCTGTTGTCGGGCCTGTTTTTGAGGTGATGATGTCGGCTGTAGCGGGAACGATCGCAGTTGTAGCTTGAGATACTACCCCTTCACCGGTGTTGTTAATCAGGTTGGGATCGAAAGTGCTGCTGCTGCTAAATGCCAGGTTAGTTACCGATCCGATTGTGGCAGGTGCAGTCACGGTAATACTGCGGGTAACGCTGGCACCGTTAGCCAGAGTCGAAATCACTGGCCAACTGACACTCCGCGTTGTCGGGTTGAAAATCCCACCATTATCGGCGCTGCTGAAAGTTAAGCCCGGAGGCAGGGGATCTTGAATTAGGACGTTGGTAGCGTCGTTGGGCCCGTTATTGGTGGACGTAATGGTGTAAGTAATACTGCTGTTGGGTAGGGCAAATGCGGGGCCAGTTTTAACCGTGGCAATATCGGCTGAGATGGTAGGTGCTGTGACAGTTTCAACGCTGAGATTGCGAATTTCGTGAATGTTGGTCACTGCCCCTGTCGAACTAGCAAAACCAAATTTGAAAGTCGGCGGAATTGTGCCATTTACAGCCGCCAAATTTGGGATGTCGATCGCACTTTCGCCCGGGCCGTTAAATAAGTTGTCGCCGTTTAAGTCGATGTTAACGAAAAAACGGCTGGGTATTGTGGGAGTAGACGGTTGTAAAGTAATTTGAACTCTTTTTCTGGCAAGAGTGCGATCGGTAACGGTAGGATTATCTATGCCGCCGGGAATTACATTGTTAGTTAAAAACTGATATCCTCCGGTTTGGCTGCCTCTAATTCCTACCGCATCAGGTATCGATCCCGGGCCACCTAAACGCCCTTCACTCGGATCTGAAAAATTGCCATATTCGTCAAATCCAACACCTAAATAACCTCCGACAATCCCCGGTATACCAGAACTGTTGTTGGGAGCATAACCGAGAGAACCGCCGAATCCACCTGCTTGAGTTGGTGTAGCAGCCCCGTCAATTAAGAAGAAACTAATGCCGTCGGCACCGGTGCCGTCATAGGCAAATAAATCAAAGGCAACTCTGATGCCGTCAGTCGAAGAAATTGGGTTGTTGTAGATGACAAAAGCTGCTTGGTTGTTCGCATTCGATGTTAATCTTAAAGCGCCACTGCCCGGAGGATCGCCCAGCCCTAAACTGGGAATGATGCCGGGGCCGCTACCTGAGGTTAATCCCGGTTGAATTGCACCGCCGCTAGTTCCGTAGATCCAAGGCCCTAATGCTGTGGGATTTTGAAAGCTTTCGGTAACTAATGTTCCGAGGACATGATTGTAGGTTTTTAAGACTTCTGGTTTAAAGGCTAGTTCGGCATCGATTTGTCCTGTGGTAATTTCTAATTCCCAGTCGCCGCCTAGTGCTGCACTCCCAGTTAAGTTGTTAGAAGCAGCAATATTTGCTCCAGTTAATTCGCTGAGTTTTTGTATGAATTTAATGCCCGATTCGCCGACAGCTACGTTACATCCATAAAGTAAAATGCTACCGGGTTTGTTAAGGGCTTTTCCCCACTGCTGCAATTGACTGCTGTAGGTTTCTAGGTTATCAATATTCAGTTCTGTCCGACCGATCGCGACTGCTGCTTCTCGGCCGTGAGAAACTACGTGCAGGCTGTTGATGCTGTGGTAATGCCCCAAAAATTCGGTGATTTGTGCGATCGCATCTCTGGTTGGATCGAGCACCAATACTTCGCTTCCGGGTTTGACTCCACGGATCAATTCCTCGTAGTTTTCTACTCGGGAGTCAACAACGACTAGATATGTTTTCGATTCTAGATACGCTGTAGAGTTTGCTGGCTTAAAAAATAAGTTGTTGGTAGTGGTAATATTAGTAGATTTGCGTATTTTTACGGCTGACACATTCGACGTATTGGGGCTCGTTTTCATAGTTCGCTGATTTAGTTACTTAGTTTTAAACTACCCCCTTTGAGAACATTCGATATACACGGAAATATAAATTTACTGTAAATTATATTTACGAAATAAATTAAACACTTACGTGTTTTGTTGAAGTTAAGATGTGAGGGAAGGATTGGATAGACAATGCTGTATCAGCTTCGCGCATTAACCTAGGTAATAAATCACTACACCCTTAGATATGCAAGCATTATCTGGTTTTGATTGCGCCACTCAAGTATTTTTTATTGAAAAAAAGTTAATCTCATAACCTTGAGATTGCGATCGGCACTTACTTACGTATTGCTGACAAAAAGGCAGTGATTCCGGTAACGGGATGCTTCTCAGTACAGTTGGGAGTGTAATTTTTTCTGAAATCTTGACCGTAAATCCACTGAAAAAAACGTTTCCGAGAATTAGAAAATTTTTTGATTGTAGCTTGGATTTACTACTTGTGGGAGTTGACATTGCCACGAACTTTACTTAATAGGGTTTCATCTCTAAAAAGCTCAGAACCAAGGCTAAACCATACAAAAAGTTACAGAATGTCAGGCAAATTAAGACAAGTGGGAGTTGACAAGTTACACTAATTTATGCTGTAGCGATCGGTTGTCCGCAGCCACAGGCCATGAAACGATCGCACAATTTCCACATTGAACATCAGGTTAGCAGCAAAAGATGTGTCAGATCATACCATCAGGTAAGTGGTGTTCACCAGCAGTTGAAGAGAGGAGTGCGGGTGCGCGCCTAGGGAATAGGCGCACCCAATCCCGCGCTGGTTAAACGTTAATATCGAGTTCGCGCACCAAAAAAGCCCATTCATCTGCCAATTCTTCAATGACTTTAGCGGTAGGTTTGCCACCCCCATGTCCCGCTTTTGTTTCAATCCGAATTAACACGGGTTTTTCTCCTGCGTGCGTTGCTTGCAAAGCCGAAGCAAACTTGAAACTGTGGGCTGGAACCACTCTATCGTCATGATCCGCAGTTGTAATCATTGTCGCCGGATAAGCAGTTCCCGCTTTCAGATTGTGCAGCGGAGAATAGGCGTGAATTGTGGGAAACTCTGCGGGATTGTCCGACGAACCATATTCAGGAACCCAAGCATGACCAATGGTAAACTTATGGAAGCGCAACATATCTAGGACGCCGACGGCGGGCAATGCTGCACCGAACAATTCTGGCCGCTGAGTCATGCAAGCCCCCACCAATAAGCCGCCGTTGCTACCACCTGCGATCGCCAATTTAGCAGGTTTCGTATACTTATTCTCGATCAACCATTCCGCAGCGCTGATAAAGTCATCAAACACATTTTGCTTGTTCAACTTTGTCCCAGCTTGGTGCCACGATTCGCCGTACTCGCCACCACCCCGCAAACAAGCTGTCACATAAACTCCGCCCATTTCCAACCAAACCAGCCTGCTAAGAGAAAAACTTGGAGTCAGCGAGATAGAAAAACCACCATAACCATACAGGTAAGTGGGGTTATTGCCATCTAGCTGCAAGCCTTTTTTGTGCGTGACAAACATCGGTACTTGCGTACCGTCTTTGCTGGGATAAAATATTTGTTTTGTCTCGTAATCCTCTGGATTAAAATCAACCTTTGGCTGCCGATAAATGCTACTTTCATCAGTCAGCATATTGTAACGGTAGATTGTGTTCGGAGTCGTGAAGCTGGTGTAAGCATAAAAGGTTTCGGTGTCGTGCCGCTTGCCGCCAAAACCTCCTGCCGAACCAATTCCCGGCAAGGCTACTTCTCGCGCAAAAGAGCCATCTAAGTTGAAGATTTTAATCTGAGTGTAGGCGTCTTTCAGGTAAGAAGCGACAAATTGATTGTTGAGAAGGCTAATGCCTCCCAGGGTTTCGGCTGCTTCGGGGATGATTTCGGTGAACCCCCCCTTGGTAAGGGGGGGATTCAGGGGGGTGTCAGCGCCCGCTAGGGATGAAGGAGGAGGGTTGTTAGTGTCGATCGCAATTACGCGGCCCAGCGGTGCATTCAAGTCGGTTTGAAACCAGAACAATGAGCCTTCGTTATCAATGAAACTGTACTCAGCCTCGAATTTGTTAATCAGTTCGACAATGCTTGATTCCGGCGCGGTTAAATCCTTGTAAAAAATCAGGTTTTGCGGGTCAGTGCCGAGCCAGACTGATATAATCAAATACTTGCCGTCTTCCGTAACACCACCGCTAAATCCCCATTCTTTTTGGTCAGGGCGATCGCAAATTAATACATCTTCAGATTGCGGAGTACCGAGCTTGTGATAGAATAGCTTTTGGTAATAGTTAACATCTTCGAGTTTGGTTTTTTCGTTGGGTTCATCGTAGCGGCTGTAAAAAAAACCTTTACCGTCGTGAGTCCAGGCTGCACCTGAGAATTTCAGCCATTTTAAATGGTCTGATAAATCTTCCCCAGTTTCCACATCGCGAACTTTCCATTCCTGCCAATCCGAGCCAGAAATTGACAAACCGTAGGCCATAAGTTGGCCGTCTTCGCTGAGAGCTATGCCGCCGAGAGCAACGGTTCCGTCTTCTGAGAGAGTGTTCGGGTCAATTAATACTTTTGGTTCGCCGTCGAGAGATGTTAAAGTGTAGAGTACGGATTGATTTTGCAGACCGTCATTCTTGTAGTAAAAATAGCGATCGCCCTGTTTAAAAGGTATGCCGTATTTCTCGTAATCCCACAGTTTAGTCAGGCGCTGTTTGATTTTTTCCCGCGCCGGAATTTGGCTGAGGTAGCCGAAAGTGACTGCGTTTTGAGCTTCCACCCAGGCTTGAGTTTCCTCTGAATCCGGGTCTTCCAGCCACCTGTAGGGGTCGGATACTTGGACGCCGTGGTAATCGTCTGTTTGCTCGGCTTTGCGGGTTGTGGGGTAGCTTAAAGGGCGATCGAATTGAGTCATATTTTTCACTCTCAGTAACTTTATTCAGTTTAACCTTTTTTACAAAATTGTCATTGCGAACCTCAATAAAGCAATCGCACTTTCTTCTCTCCCATCTTCCTACCCTTCGGGAACGGCTTCGCCGAACGTGTCCTTAGCGTCTTCGCGGTTCATTTCTCTTCTCTTTCAATTCACCTAATCCAATTCCCTCCTTCCTTCCAAAGCACGAGCCAAAGTTACCTCATCAGCATATTCCAAATCTCCCCCCATCGGCAAACCAAAAGCTATTCGCGTAACCTTGGTAAAAGGCTTTAATAAGTGACCGATATAAAGAGTAGTAGTTTCGCCTTCCACGCTAGGACTAATCGCAATAATAACTTCAGCGATCTTTTGCTGGCTGACGCGGCGGACTAATGGCTGAATGTTCAATTGTTCCGGGCCAATTCCATCCATCGGCGAGATGACACCGCCGACAACATGATATTTGCCGATGTATTCCCGCGTTTTTTCTAAGGCGATTACATCGCGGGATTCTGACACAACACAAATAGTAGAACCGTCCCGGTTAGTGTTGCGGCAAATTTCGCAAACAGGTTCAGCGGATAAGTGAAAGCATACTTTGCAAAAACCGACTTGTTTTTTGGCATCAATCAATGATTGAGCTAGGGCTTGCACGTCTTCTTCCGGTCGCTTTAAAATATGTAAAGCGAGTCGCTGTGCACTTTTTGGGCCGATTCCGGGCAAGCGCTGCAATTGTTCGATCAAACGGGCTAAGGGTCGAGTGTACATAAAATGAAGGAAGAGGGAAGAAGGAAGAAGGAAGAGGGAAGAAGGAAGAGGGAAGAGGGAAGAGGGAAGAATAACAGAAATTAACCGGGCGCATCTGGGGCGCATGAAAATATATCTGTAGGGGCGAAGCATGACCGCAGTAAATATGAGATTATAACTAATAAGTTATATGCGGTCATGCTTCGCCCTCTTCAAAACCCAGATGCACCCAATTAACCTCCGCTAATTTTAGCTTTGTAGCCCAATTTTTTGAGAATTTCGAGTAGCTTTTGCTTGTGTTCGCCTTGAATTTCAATTTCATTATCCTTAACTGTGCCGCCCGTGCCGCATTGGGCTTTTAGCTGCTTGGCTAAATCTGCTAAAGTTTCGGGTTTTTCTTGAAATCCGCTGATGACTGTAACTGTTTTGCCACCGCGTCCTTTTCGGGATGCTTCTACTTTCAAAGTTTGTTGATTCTGGGGAACTTCCGGGGTTCCTCGCTCGAGAGCAGCCGAGTTTTCGTAGTTACCAAACTCGGAGTAAACTACTCGTTTTCCGTCGGTTGTTTTGTTGTCAGAACTTTTGCGTTTGGATGCTGCCATATGTTATACTGCCTGAACTTGTTTTACCAGAAATAATTGGTTGAAAGCCCCAAGCCTGCTCGGGAGAAATACAAATCAGACTATTCATTACTCCAATCCTCTTCCTTCTAGGTAGAGGTCGCTCTCAAACTGTCAACTGTCAACTGTCAACTGTCAACTGTTGAAGGGTATTTCTAGTTTTAGTGGATTGGTGTAAGGTTGCGATCGCTCGTTGAGACTCTGATATTATACCTATTGTATTAGCCCATCAAGGGAGAGCGGGAATTATTAAGTGTCTGATTGTTATCGATCGCTTTTGAGTGTTGCGGGTAAAAGCGATCGCTCTTGAATCGGATAGCGACGTTGGGCGATCGTTTGTGTTAACGTTAAACTGCGATCGCCAGGTGCCGGATGAGTCGATAACAAAGCAAAATCTAAACCAGATTGTCGCGCTAATCGCTGAAAAAAGTCTGCTGCGCCCGCCGCGTGCCCGTAATGGGAAACCAGGAGTTGTAAGCCAAATTCATCGGCTTGGGCTTCCTGACTGCGCGAAAATTGGGCTTTGCTTAAATTGGAAGCGATCGCAGCGGCAACATTCACCAACCCACCTCCATCGCCTACGAACACCGCCACCACAAACTGTAGCGCCAATCCCCGTCCAATTCCCCGCAAATGATCGCGATTGGCGAAATGACCCAACTCATGACCTAAGATCATCATCAACTCGTTTTCCGATTCCAATTGCTTTATTAAACCCCGATAAACAACAATTGTATCTCCAGGTAAGGCTAGCGCGTTTACAGTATCATCGGGAATGTAAAGTAGGCGATAATTGCGATCGATATTTTTTTGTTTAGGTAATTTAGTTTCCAGGCGATCGAGAAGTTGATTGAGGGTATCTTGTGCTGGAGAAGATTCCGCAAGACTTTCATAAGCTGGGATAACTAACGCCCCCAAACGCTGTTCGAGTTCGGGGGGAATTAATAAAATCAGCCCATCTACCAGTTTGAGGCTTCCCCAAAGCAATAAACATCCTATGGCTAAAAAGATTCCTAATAAGGTTAGCAGTTGCCTGTTGCTTGTGGGTGGATTGCGATCGGTCATTCGATTTTAGATTTTAGATTTTAGATTTTGGATTGACTTGCGTGAGTTTGTAGGGTGCATCGCTACGAGTTATTGAATAGCAGTGGCAGATTATATGGCGACGCACCTTACACGGAATTTCCCAAAATTGTGTGTACCAAATATACATGGAATATGCTGTATATAAAAGCACCAAACTAATTGTTCTTTGTCGGTCGGAAGGGATTTAAAAAATTAATCAGAGGAAACAGATTGCGAGACTGTATCCACAGTTTCCCCTGTCCACTGAAACGACAAACTAAGCCTTCTCCACCTAAAATTCCCGTTCTCAAATTTTTCCAGGATAGTCCGCCCAGGACTTCAACATCATACTTCAGCGTATCCTCAAAGGCAACGATATAACCGGTGTCCACGATATAACTTCCATTGACTGGAATTTCCAGAATTGCGCCATAGGAATTAAACCAGATATCGCCTTGTCCAGTTGCTTTGAGAAAAAACAATGATTCGCCACTAAAGAAACCTTTTAATCCCTGAAATTTAGTATCAAGGTCTACAGTAGAACTCGATGCCACAAAAGCAGAAGATTGCAGCATCAAGCTATTGCCATCGAGGTGATAATGTTGAATATCGCCAGGAACTCCAGGGGAAACGTAAAGTATTCCAGAACGTTCCGGCGAAGTAAATTCGCTGATAAACAAAGACTCACCTGCTAACATTCGCGTGAGGCCTTTCATCAAACCTCCTTTGACTTTTGATTTCAGGGTGATGTGACTATCCATTGCTGCCATTCCCGAAGATTCTACCAACACCGTTTGGTTGGCAGGAATTTTGAGTTTTAGTTGGGCATAGGATGGAGAATGTTCGATTGTATATGAGATGTTTTTAGGCATATAAGTTAGTTGACAGTTGACAGTTGACAGTTGACAGTTGGCAGTTGGCAGTTGACAGTTGACAGTTGGCAGTTGATAGCTCAATAACGTTCAGTTAGAATGATCGTTGCGAGGAACACTTTACATGAATGCGATGTTTTATGAGGGTGTATTTCAGTTTGGCAAATATGTCTGTAGGGGCGAAGCATGACCGCAATCAATATGAAATTATAATTAATAACTTATATGCGGTCATGCTTCGCCCTCTTCAAAAACCAGATGCACCCTTTTATGAAAGCAATCTCCGTTTATGTTTTGCATATCGCGAGTCTCCACGCTTGCTACCTGGGAGGTAAACGATTGCCGACGGCTTGACCGAATGCTGTGGTATTGTGGGTTTGACAGAACAGGCGACCGTTACCTTTAAATCGACAAACTAAACCTTCTCCACCGAGAAATGCACTCACCCAACTACTTCCTGGGGGCTTAGTAATTTCAAACTTTAAACTTTTCTCAAAGGCGACAATATGACCTGTATCAACAATGTATTCTCCTTTGACTGGAACTTCGTAAATTGCGCCGAAGGAACTCAATAGTACATCTCCTTGACCCCCCATATCTAGCCAGAAAATACTTTCTCCAGAAAACATCGATTTGAAGCCTTGAAAACCCAAGTCAATATTAACATCTGGTGTGCTAGCTAAATAAGAACCTGCTTGTACTACTAAGCCACTTTTGCCCATTTGATAGTGCAGCATATCGCCCAACATTTTGGGTGCTAAAAACAAGGTATTTTCCGGTGTTGGCGATCGAAATACACTTAAAAATAGCGACTCTCCGGCAATCATGCGTTTGAGTCCGCCGAAAATACCGCCACCTTTGCCTTGGCGCAATGTCGTACTTGCTTGTAGATTGCCACTCATCGCCACCATTGCACCTGCCTCAGCAACGATTTCTTCACCGGCATTTAGAGTGATTCGGGCGATCGTGCTGTCGGGTTGTTGTAAAAGTTCAATTTTCATAAGTAGGTACTAGGTAATGGATATATTCGCTCGCAAGTCAAACTTTACTTGATAAAAATTGCACCAAACCATCGATACTTCTGGATTGCAAGTAAATTGTTCCTTTACCCGTCACTTTATTCACAAACCCTTCCCCGGATGTAATCGAACCTAATAATCCGCCTGCCATTTTTATCGACATTTTCATTCCCGATTCGTAAGCTACTAAATGCCCTGTATCGACAATGAAGTCACCATTGATTTGCTTGCTAGTCAAACCACCATAGGCACCAAAAAATACTGTTCCCTGTCCGCTGGCTTGCAATTTAAATAAGCCTTCTCCCGAAAACCAACTGGCAAATCCAGCCCAGCGCACGCCTAATTTGATATCGGGGGTACTGGCAATATAAGCACCGGGTTGAAAACAGAGGTTATTTTCATAGACTTGAGCTTCGGCAATATCTCCGATTGTAGATTGAGAAAGAACGACTTGGAGAGACTGCCGTGTTGGATTGATAAATCGATTGACGAACAGCGATTCACCACCAAAAAACTTTTTCAATACACCTGACAAAAAACCTCCATTAAATTCTGTTTTCATTGTGAGTGCTGCATCCATTGCTATCATCGCTCCTGATTCAGCAATAATGCTTTCTCCAGGTTCGAGTGTAAGAAAAATTGTGGCAAAGGAAGGTTTATAACGAATGTCGATATCCACGATTTTGGTTTCCTGTTGTGTAACAATAACTAAAGGAAGTGAGAATTGTAGGTCTACGCTTTTAGTTTACTACGATTGAATGAGCCAACTGTTGCGTTCTTCAATAATTTTAACATATTGCATAAGGGGGCGGGTTTATGTAGATTGTTTGTTGGTATTAAATATTATTTGTAAAACCCGCCCCCGCCCAAGGACATCATTGCTAGTTGGAACTTTTTGTCTTTTGAATCATCTCCTCTATTGTTTCGGTTTCGCCAATTTCATAAAGACAAATCAGACCATCCTCAATGGTAAAGATTTGATGAATTGTTGCATCCGCAAGCACATTGCATTGCAAATCTTTAATAATTTGATGAACGGTGACAATGTTCCGATTGTTTTCGTCAGTCTCGAATTTTAACGTTTCAAGCTCCGGTTGAATATCCTTAAATTGATTTGTCCAATATTCGCGCACCGCATCGCGTCCATAAACGAAACCGCCTTCCACTCCGTTCGCCCATTTCACGTCTGGGCGCATCAACGAGATGATTGTTTCAATTTCGCGTTTGTTAAAAGCATCGTATAAATTTTGCAGAAACTGCTGATTTGAATTCATAATTGTTCACCATTACGAAGTTTCCATTCAATTAGTTTCCCCAGCGAGCGGGAACACGTCAACCTACCAAAAGTAAAGGTCGGGAGATTCTAGTTTCCATTCAATTAGTTTCCCCAGCGAGTGGGGATCCCTCGATTATAAACCCCATACAGCGCAACGTGTCCAGAGGCTATTTGCGAGGACTCCCAAAAATCTCTGTACAAACAACCTCTCATCTACAGAAAAAATCCCTGAAACCCTTACAGGGCAATATCTCGAAGGCTCCGACGAACTTCCGCCATCCTAGCGATTTTTGGCAGCCCTCGCAAAATTACCCGATCGCCCACCGCCCCGCCACATCGACTAGATATAATAAAATCTGTCCCCTTATCCCCACAAAGTCCGTGACTGTCACACCCCTGCGTCTCACCACAGAAACCACCGAAACCACCGCCCAACGCCCCGACTCCCTCGGTAGATTCGGCAAATTCGGTGGCAAATACGTCCCCGAAACCCTGATGCCGGCTTTATTTGAGCTTGAAGCGGCTTTCCACAAATACCGCAGCGAACCGGAATTTCAACAGCAACTCCAAGGATTACTTAAGGATTATGTCGGCCGCCCCAGCCCATTGTATTTCGCCGAACGCCTCACGGAGCATTATGCTAAACCAGACGGCACTGGCGCCCAAATTTACCTCAAACGCGAAGATTTAAACCACACTGGTGCTCACAAAATCAATAATGCTTTGGCTCAAGCATTGCTCGCAAAACGCATGGGTAAAAAGCGCGTAATTGCTGAAACTGGTGCTGGCCAACATGGCGTTGCTACTGCCACTGTTTGCGCTCGTTTCGGTTTAGAATGCGTTGTCTACATGGGCGTTCATGACATGGAAAGACAGGCTTTAAATGTGTTTAGAATGCGCTTGATGGGTGCTGAAGTGCGACCCGTGGCGGCGGGTACGGGAACGCTGAAAGATGCGACTTCTGAAGCGATTCGCGATTGGGTGACAAATGTTGAAACAACTCATTATATTCTTGGTTCGGTGGCGGGGCCGCATCCTTACCCGATGATGGTGCGCGATTTCCATGCAATTATCGGTCAAGAAACTCGCAGTCAGTGTCTAGAAAAATGGAATGGTTTGCCAGATATCTTATTAGCTTGTGTGGGCGGCGGTTCTAATGCTATGGGTCTTTTTCATGAGTTTGTTGGGGAAGAAACTGTGCGGTTAATTGGTGTTGAAGCGGCGGGAGAAGGTGTGGATACGGATAAACACGCTGCTACTTTGACTAAGGGAACTGTGGGTGTTCTGCACGGGGCTATGAGTTATTTGTTGCAGGATAATGAGGGTCAAGTCATCGAGCCGCATTCGATTAGTGCGGGTTTGGATTATCCTGGTGTGGGGCCGGAACACAGTTATTTGAAGGATGCTGGCCGGGCTGAATATTACAGTGTAACCGATCAGCAAGCTTTGGATGCTTTTCAACGGTTGTCGCAGTTGGAGGGGATTATTCCGGCTTTGGAAACTGCTCACGCGATCGCCTATTTGGAAACTCTCTGTCCGCAGTTAACTGGCAGTCCGCGCATTGTCCTCAACTGTTCGGGACGGGGTGACAAAGATGTGAACACTGTGGCGAAGGTTCTGAATATCTAGTTTACCGGAATTTCGGGCGATCGCCCTGTAGGAATGGTCAGACGGCGGTTTCAACCGCGTCTATATAAATGATGTCCGCCTCCGCCGACTTAGAAGATAACGTAATTTTCATCATCCGTTCTTCAACCCGCGGAGGCGGGTTTTGTCTGTGTAGCCGCGGTTTCAACCGCCCGGTCTTCTTTATCTTTAATAGTTCATGTACAAACCTTTGATTTTAATGTCTCTAGGATTCCTGGCAATCCTACCTAATTGTACTCAACTCATTCCTACACAATCGCTCCCAGAAACTTCCATGAATACTAATATTGCTGCTACGAGTTCAATTGCTGAGTTAGAAAAAGCTGTTAACCAACAGATCAATCAATATCGAGCCTCGAAAAAGTTGCCGCCGCTGACTGTCGATCCGCGAATTAGTCAGATAGCCAGAATTCACAGCGAAAATATGGCGAGTGGGAAAGTTAAATTTAGCCACGATGGATTTGAAGGGCGGGCGAAAGCAATTACTGTTCCCTATCAAAGTGTAGCTGAAAATGTTGCTTACAATTTTGGCTACAGCGACCCGGTTGGCAATGCTGTTGAGGGTTGGATTAAAAGTGAGGGCCACCGCAAGAATATCGAGAGTCAATTTAATTTGACTGGTATTGCGATTGCCAAAAATGCCAAAGGGGAGTATTATTTTACTCA
This sequence comes from Microcoleus sp. PH2017_09_SFU_O_A, assembly GCF_020738625.1. NCBI lineage: Bacteria > Bacillati > Cyanobacteriota > Cyanophyceae > Oscillatoriales > Microcoleaceae > Microcoleus > Microcoleus sp. PH2017_09_SFU_O_A. The sequence continues at coordinate 32,118 of NZ_JAEQCF010000036.1, read as the reverse complement.
GCTTTTTGTCCGTAGTCGATAAGAAGAAGGAAGAAGGAAGAAGGAAGAAGGAAGAAGGAAGAGGAAAGAAGGAAAGATTAATTATCGATTCCCGATTACCGATGCCCGATTACCGATTACCGATGCCCGATTACCAATTACCGATTACCAATTACCGATTACCAATAACCAAGAATGGAATTTCCAGATTTTCAAGTGTGCGATCGCGATATCTCCGATGATCTGCTATCTTATTATTTGACGGCGGAGGCGATCGCCGTTGATACGGAAACGATGGGTTTGATGCCCTGGCGCGATCGCCTGTGTTTGGTGCAGTTGTGCGATCCGCAAGGTAAAGTGGCGGCGGTGCGGATTGCTAAAGGCCAGACGGCGGCGCCAAATTTGAAAAAGCTCATGGAAGCTGAAAATATTGAGAAGGTATTTCACTTTGCGCGCTTCGATCTGGCAACAATGCGTTACAATTTAAGTATTGACATTGCACCTGTTTTCTGCACAAAAATAGCTAGCAAGTTAGCCAGAACTTATACTAACAGACACGGACTTAAAGAGTTAATCCAAGAGTTGGAAAAAGTAGAACTCAATAAAACTTCTCAAAGTTCGGATTGGGGAAATTCCGAGCATCTTTCTGATGACCAATTGAGCTACGCTGCTAACGATGTCCGATATTTGCTGGGCGCTAAACAAAAGTTGACTGCTATGTTGCAGCGAGAGGAACGCTGGGAAGTTGCACAGCAATGTTTTGGGTGTTTGCCAGTTTTTGTAAGTTTGGATTTGTTGCAGTACGATAAGATTTTCGAGCACGGTTCATCTTAGGTGCGATCGCACAACTGCACTCACAAAGGTTTGTAGTGAGGAATGCGAGTCCTTCTTCAGATTTTGGATAAGGAAGGACTAAAGTCCTCACTACGAACCTAATTATTATTATTTATTTGATCGGGCTAGATTTGAGTTAAAGAAAGTTCAAAACTTACAACTATTTCTAATTAGAAATCCTCGGGATTCTGTTCCTGCATCAAAGCTTCAAGTTGGTCGTCAACATTTCTGACAACTTGTTCCAAAGCGGGTAAACCTTCCAAAGGTAAAGGAGAAAGCCGAGTGCGATCGCGAATTTGATTCACTTTCCGCTGCAATTCTTTGGCCAGTTGCAGTGCATCTCGACTCAGAGTAGACAATTGCTGCTGCTGGTAAAACCTCAAAGCTGCTCCCCGCAAGACTTGCAGCGTTGCTTCTTCCTTGCCACCCACGGGCATTACTCGCAAGCGCAACAGCAAATGAGTTTTTCCATAGATGCGTTCTACTTCGACTTGTTTGGGATGTTCCACCGGGGAAACAGGCATATCTGTCAGCCGTTTCAACTCGTCGATGACTTCTTGAAACAGGAAGGGAGAGAGACCTTCGAGGATCGATTTCAAAACGCCGTCTTGACTCCAAAGAATCCTACCTTGGGACTGGTGTCTCTCAAAAAACAGCCTACCGATACCGTCTACGAGCACTCTACCGAGCAATTCTTGCAGCAGTTGGGGCGCGGGTAAAGTTGCCAAAACTTCGACGGGGCTTGACAAGTGCACGGCCTCGACATCCAAAACCGAAAGTTCTGTCGGCGTCAGCAAAACCTCAGCATCGGGAGGTTTCAACCGATCGGGAACCCGAATGGAGGGTTCGGGTACAGACAGCAGGGTGTCTGCTTCGGAGCTTGATGTTGTTGGTGCGGGATTTATTGGTGTTGGGGCTGGTATCGGTGTTGGGGCTGGTGTGGTTTCTGTCAGGCTGGGTTCTCTGACTTGGTTCCCGTGGAGCAAGTAAGCTGAGAGCATCGAACGCTGAGTTTCCGGGGCAATTTGCTCCGTTGTCACCGAGCAATTCATGTATGCTAAAATCCGCTGCACGTAGTCCAAAGCGGAGTCATCTTGCACATCGACTACGCCCAATTTAAATAGATTGCCTTCTAGAGATAAAGGCAAAACTTGATAGTAAAGGCAAGCTTCAAAGGGAACAACTGTATCGATTAGTTGAAATATTCGATCGGAGTCCATTGTAGTCGCCGAGTCTGTTGAAGATGTATGTACCATTAGCTTCTCTGTAGTCGGAAGCGCGATCGATCGCGCCACGCCAACCTGATTTATACAATTAAACTCTGCAACTTCCCTGACGGAGGTATTCGCATGAAAACCGGAAGATTTGATGAAAGAAAAATCTTGAATCTCAGAATTTTCCCCGTGCTGTATTCCAGTCTCAAATTATACAGAAGGATTGACAGCTAGATAATGGCGGGCGCACTATCGACGAAATATCATCTATCGCCCCAGATTGATTCCCGCGGCTGGCAAAGATAAAATTGTGTCTGAATGCCCAAGTTTGAGAGATACACCACAACCGATGATTGACAGGTAACTGCTGAATTGAGGATTGGTTCAAAAATCCTGATTCATTCGATCGTCCTACTAATATCTTACTCCACAAAGTTCACGGTGAGCATCCCCGATCGCGAGCCGATTTTAGATTTTAGATTTTAGACTTCGACGGCTTCGATCGCGTCGAACGATTTTAGATTTTAGATTAACTCCTCTATATAAATCTGGAAGCTGGATCTTTGGTCTCAAATTTGGGGCTCGACGATCGTGAGTGTAGATCGTACAGTATCCTTTTTGCCGGGATCGCGGTAGCAGTTGCGATCGAACGATCGATCGCGGTTTCCACGGGGAAACTCGCAGCAAATCTGGCTGTTCGGGAATTGATTTGTAGCGCGAATTCGGAAAATTCCTACCGCCAATTAACAATTAGCAATTCCCTCCGCTACGCTTCGCCCGCCACTCATTACCAATCTACTCGTTTCGGAGGGATTGAGCAGCTAAATAGAGTTTGCTCCACTCGCCGATGACTTGATTGGTTTTTAACTTTAATTCAGAGGCGATCGTCTCTACACTTTTCCCTGCTTTGAGCGATTCTATCAACTGTCGCTGCACCGGCGTGAGATCTTGTAAATATTGCTGCCACTGGGCGGGAGTCAAGCCCAAACTGTGTTCTTTGAGCGAAATTTCCAGCCAGTTAGCGACTAATTCTGGTGCTTGTTTGACTGCAAACACCCGAATCGCGTGGTAACTGACTTTTTCTCGCAAGCGGTAAATTTGTTTGACTGGCACCTTCAAATCCTCAGCAATTGCCTCTTGGGAACGGCCTTGCAGGTAAAGCCGCAGCCATCGCGAAGCCAGCGGATCGACTTCAGCAGTCAAGTAATTCTCAAATTCTTGTTGGACAATCTGCCGCTGAGTTTGCCGTTCTTCCCAAGCTTGATGTTCTCGATAATCCGACATCGCCTGTTCGTCTAGCAAGCTGAGCGGTTCGTCTGTATCGTCAGGCAGAACCTGTTCCGACACCAGCCGCACCCAATCTCCCGCCGGGACTTGCGTCAACCCGCCCCGCTGGGAACGCCGCAGGTAGTTGACGAAGCGGTACACCAGCAGCGGCTGGTTGCGGATCGGCCGCAAGCAGTATTCTTCTGTGCTCGCTAGCAGCAAAGCATTTCGCAAGCGCTTATCTGTTGTGCATTCGGCAATCCAGGCGACTTGCTGCTGGAGGTAGCGATCGGAATTCAGCATTTCCTGAATCACTTCTTGCAGTACCTCTACCGCACTGCGCTGTCTGTCGCGACTCAATGAAACCCACGCTTGGATTTTTTGCCGGAGCACCACCAAGCCGCCCAGGCGCCCGATCAAGTTGCGGTAAGCTCTTTCTGGCGCTACTCCCAGATACCGCTGCTGCAAAATTCGATATAAAAAGTCGATCGCCCCAGAAGCGACAGCGAGTTGAGTCGGATTTAGAGTGTCAAATCTTTCTGGCTTGTCTCCCAACAGCCAGCGAACAACACTCTCGCGAGTGCTAGAGCTCTCGTCGGGGCAATCTTGTTCGAGTCGCGACTTCCAATCTTCTGCTAGTCTTTCCGCCAAGGTCATGAGCTGCTGAGAATATCTTTCACCCCCGATTTTAAGTGCTATGCTGATCATTTGAGTGTTTTTTAGCTCTAATCAGACCTGTGACCGGTAAAATAATTCTGTGATGTTATTATCGCGATCGCAATTCCAGGCTATTTTGACGGCCGATCCATAACTTTTGTAACGATCGAATCGGGAGATGAATTGCCTCTTGACAAAAACACCAAACTTTGTTATGTAAAAATTTTAGGTCAACTAACGCACTCACCAGCCAATTACCAATTACCAATTACCAATTACCAATTACCAATTACCAATTACCGATTACCGATTACCGATTACCAATTACCGATTACCAATTACCAATTACCCATTACCCATTACCAATCCGTAGCTCCCTCACTTCACAATTTCTATATGCCTAACTTTTTATTAGAACTCGGCACCGAAGAATTGCCCGCATCTTTTGTCGCAGGCAGCGTCCAACAGTGGCAGGAACTCGTACCTGCAACTCTGGCAGAACAATCTTTGACAAATGAATCAATTAATGTATACGCAACTCCGAGGCGTTTGGCCGTTCTTGTTAAAGGACTGCCACTCAAGCAATTAGACAGAGAAGAAGAGGTAAAAGGGCCGCCCGCAAGTTCGGCTTTTAAAGATGGCAAACCGACGAAAGCAGCCGAAGGTTTTGCGAAAAAACAAGGCGTAGAAATCGATGCTTTGGAAGTTCGCGCTACCGATAAAGGCGATTTTGTGTTTGTTCTCAAACAGATTCCGGGGCGGATGACGGCGGATATTTTGGTCGAACTTGTGCCGCAGTGGATTAACAAGTTAGAAGGCAAAAGATTTATGCGGTGGGCTGACGGAGATTTGAAGTTTCCGCGCCCGATTCGATCGATCGTAGCGCTGTTTGATGATACTGTACTGCCGATCGCATTGGTCAGCGGTTCAGATACCGTCAAGAGCGATCGCATTTCCCAAGGACATCGGGTGTTGCACACCCCCCCTACACCGGAGATGGGGGGGGTCTCGATTCCGCAAGCCGAGGATTATGTCGAGTGTCTGCGGGCTGCTGGCGTGGAAGTCGATCGACAACAGCGCAAAACTCAAATTAAAGCACAAGTAGAAGCCGCCGCCACCAAACAAGGCGGTTACGCCGACATTACCGAAGATTTGTTAGAAGAAGTTACCGACTTAGTAGAATGGCCCAACGCCGTAGTCGGCAAATTTGACGACGGTTTTTTGATGTTACCGCCGGAAGTAATCACCACAATTATCGTCACCAACCAGCGCTATTTTCCAATTCTCAAAAGCCCAGAATTCCCCGAACTCCTACCCTATTTCATTACAATTTCCAACGGCGATCCGGCAAAATCGGCGATTATTGCCGCAGGTAACGAGCGAGTCGTGCGGGCGAGATTGGCAGACGGTCAGTTTTTCTACAAAGCAGACTTGGTAAAGCCTCTAGAGGATTATTTGCCAAAGTTGGAGACGGTCACTTTCCAGGAAGATTTGGGTACAGTGCGCGCCAAGGTCGATCGACTGTGCAAGATTGCCTCTCTCATCACCAAGCAACTGCAAATCACCGCCGCAGAACAAGCTTACATAGAAAGAGCAGCATTGCTTTGCAAAGCCGACCTTGTAACCCAAATGGTTTACGAATTTCCCGAAATGCAAGGAATTATGGGGCAGAAATACGCCTTAGCTTGCGGCGAACCGGAAGCCGTAGCAACAGGAATTTTCGAGCATTATTTGCCCAAAGGTGCGGGCGATAATTTGCCGCAAACTCTCACAGGTCAAGTTGTCGCAATCGCTGACAAATTAGATACATTAGTCAGCATCTTCGGCTTAGGAATGCTGCCGACTGGTTCCTCCGATCCCTTCGCCCTGCGCCGCGCCGCCAATGCAATAACTAACATTATTTGGGCGGCTCAGTTGCCAATCAATTTGCACCAACTACTTGCAGAAGTTGTCGCAGAATTTACCGCGGTGCGCCCCCAAACATCGGCGGAGTTGCTATCGCAATTATACGAGTTTTTCCTGCAAAGAATTCGCACTTTGCTGCAAGAAGAAAAGAATGTAGATTATGATTTGGTGAATGCAGTTTTGGGAGAAAACGACCCAGAATATACTGAACGAGCATTGAGAGATTTGTTGGACGCGCTGGAAAGAGCAATTTTCCTGCAACAAATCCGCAATGACAAGACTTTGGATCTGATTTACGAAACAGTCAACCGTTCGACTCGTTTGGCGGCTCAAGGTGATTTGGATAAGGTAGAATTGGAACCGAAAACGGCGGTGAAACCCGAGTTATTTCAAAAGTCTTCCGAACAAGCTTTTTACGATGCTGTGGTGCAGTTAGTGCCGCAAACGCTGCTATCGAAGCAAACTCGCAATTACCAACAGTTGGTAGATAGTTTGACGGAGATTGCTCCGGCTGTGAGCAGCTTTTTTGACGGGCCAGAAAGCGTTTTGGTGATGGATTCTGACCCGGAAATTAAGCGCAATCGCTTGAATTTACTGGGTTTGTTGCGGAATCACGCGCGGGTGTTGGCTGACTTTGGGGCGATCGTCAATCGATTTTAGACGAGGTACGTAGTTGCGCTTCAGCGCTCTTTCATACATAAAGGTACGTTGTTGCGCTTCAGCGCTCTTTCTTATATAGCGGGTGTTGGCTGACTTTAGGGCGATCGTCAATCGATTTTAGACGAGGTACGTAGTTGCGCTTCAGCGCTCTTTCATCTATATAAATAAGAGCGCTTAAGCGCAACAACATACCTTTTTTCGTAAATTAAGCATAATGGCCAATAGGCAAAAATTCATGCAAGGTTAAGATATAAACTTAGAAAACCAGGGAAATTCGCTCCATCACACACATAACGTATGCCGATCGCTCATATAATTGGATTAGGAAAATCAGGGATTGCCGCCGCCAGACTGCTCAAACGCGAAGGATGGGAAGTAACGCTGAGCGATCGCTCATCGGCCCCAAACTTGCTCGAACAACAACAGGAACTAGCTAACGAAGGCATCAACCTAGAATTAGGTAAATCTTTTGAACCTGACAAATCCATAGAATTAGTAGTAGTAAGTCCGGGCGTTCCCTGGGATATTCCAGCATTAGTACGCGCCCGAGAATTGGGAATTGAAACAATCGGAGAAATGGCTCTCGCATGGCGCTATCTCAAATCTCCTTGGGTAGCAATTACTGGTACTAACGGCAAAACTACAACTACTGCTTTAATTGCTGCGATTTTTGCCGAAGCAGGGCTTCATGCTCCCGCTTGTGGCAACATTGGTTATGCTGCGTGCGAATTAGCTGCTTCCGAGAAACCGCCGGATTGGGTAATCGCAGAAATCAGCAGCTATCAGATAGAATCATCGCCGTCGGTAGCGCCGCGCATCGGAGTTTTGACGACTTTGACGCCGGATCACCTCAGCCGCCACAAAACTTTAGAAAATTACTACAACATTAAAGCCCATTTGCTAAAAAATTCGGAATTGCAAATCATCAACGGTGACGATCCTGGTTTGCGGCAGCAAGGAGTTGACATTTGGCCGGATGCGTGTTGGACGAGTGTCAAAGGTGAAAAAGATTTGTTGGGAAAACACGCTTTTGGAGCGTACATCGAAGACGGTTGGGTAATCGCTCAAGGTGATAAAATTTTGCCTGCTGAGTCTTTGCGGATGGTGGGCGAACACAATTTGCAAAATTTGTTGATGGCGGTGGCGGCTGCTAATTTGGCGGGGATAGATAAAAGTGCGATCGCCCGGGCGATCGCGAAATTCCCCGGAGTGGCGCACCGCCTCGAACACATCCGCACCTGGGAAGGCATAGATTTCATCAACGACAGCAAAGCGACTAATTATGATGCGGCGGAAGTTGGGTTAGCTGCTGTCAGCGCGCCGGCGATTTTGATTGCGGGCGGCGATCCCAAAGAGGGCGATGATAACGCTTGGATTGATACAATCAAGGCGAAGGCTGTTGCAGTGCTGTTAATTGGGGATGCAGCGGGCCTTTTTAGCGATCGGCTAGAACAAGCAGATTATAACGCTTGGGAAATCGTCGAAACAATGGAAAGAGCCATTCCCAGAGCCGCAGAATTAGGCAAACAAAACAAAGCTAAAGTCGTACTGCTTTCGCCAGCTTGCGCCAGCTTCGATCAATACCAAAGCTTCGAGCAACGCGGCGATCATTTCCGTCAATTGTGTCTCGAATCGCTTCCCAAAAAGTAGGGCTGCATTACGCGATATCCGCAGGGACACGGCAATGCCGTGTCCGGTGCTGGAACCTACAACTTTATAAACAGGCCATCCCTCAAACACTCTTCCAAATATCCTTAATTTTTGCCTGCTGTTCCCATTCCAGCTCATCAAAAACTAGCATCATTTCCTCATGAGTGTAATCAATAATAATCGCAGCCAACTGAGCCACCGTTTTCGCTTCCAGCAGCGCTAGTTTCAATTTAGTCATTACTTCTTTATCCATTAACGCTAAAACTTTAATCTTGACCTCACTTTGACTTTATTTCTGCCTGCAAATCTCATTTAATTTTGGCTGAAAACTGGCAATCTCAGCAGCACTGATTGTATCATGATACCGCGAGGAGATTAAAAAATCTTCCCGACAAAGCTGAGAGCGCAATTTTTCATCAATCTCCAGAATCTTGCCTTCGGAAGTGGCAGTTTTTCCCAACAAAGCTGCGATTTCCCGTTCCAGTTGGCGATTTCCTTGCTCGAAGAAATCTTGAGAGTTAGAACGAAATAAACCGCTATTAACTTGTTGAATTGGGTTAATTGTCAGCGATTGAGCGGAGACAGCAGCCGGAAATACAAAAAAGAATACTGCCAGCCACAAGCTAGGAATTATTGGTTTGAGAATGCTGTTCATCACTATCGGGAGGACTTTTTACCTCTATTGGTTTCTCGTCTTCTGACTCGCTGGCTAATTCATCTTCTAGTGCGAGTTTTTCTTGCCACTCGGTAAGCTGTTGAAAAAGTTGCTGGTTAATTTGAAATACAGGTTTGTTAGTTTCAGACATATTGACTCGTGAAGGTAATTGAAAGAGTTGTATTTGCGTCGTAAGGTGCTGATGCTGCACCCTACTAATATTAGTTATAGCTGTGAAACTTTTACCAGCGACATGATGATGCCAATCAATGAACCGCCAAGCAAAGTTAAAGTAGCTAAGGTACTAATACCAAATCCTGCGGCTCGTTTTTCCGCCGCTTGGTAATAACCCCAAGCAAACAAAATGCGTCCAACTATCCAAACTGCACCGATACCGGCTGCCCAAATTGGGCTGACAAATTGCGAAAACAGCCATAGCGAGGGCAAAAATAGAATCATTTGCTCTAGGGTATTTTGCTGAACTCGCACTACTCGTTCAAAGTCCGGGTTTCCTGTCATCTGCGGGGGAGAAACTTTGTATTTGAATCTGGCTCTGCCAACGTTGATGGTAACAACGAAGTATAGAATTAATGCTGAAACAGTTATTAGACTAGGCCAGAGTGTGGCGTTTGCTTCTGCGAGCATGATTGGGGATTATTGGGGTGGACTAGATATATTCATTATACTATTTTTCTTGACGACGATTGTAGACTGCGTGGAATCGCAGACGAGGAATTTGTTAACTTAGGTGCGCTGACAGACAAGCTTCAAGAGCACCAGCAATTTTCCGAAATCCTTCTCGGTTGGGATGAACGCCATCGGGGAGATCGTCAAGGCTGAGGATATTATATAAATCAACAAAATCTATGGGCTTCCCTGCTTGTTGTTTTTCCTTGACTAACTCCTCGCTGTTTTGATTGTATAGTTTAACTCGCTGGTTTAAGGTGGGTTCAGACATTGGCGGAATTGCAGCGACAAAGAGTTTAACATTGGGTGCAGTTTGAAAAATGCGATCGATTAATTGGTTGAGGCGATAGCTTGCAGTTTGTACTTGATACCATTGTCCGATATTATTGGTGCCGATGAGGAGCAAAATAATATCGGGTTGGAAGGTTTGCAGCCACTCCACAACCCGATCGCAAATTTCTTCGATCAGCCAACCGGAATGTCCCTCGTGATGCTGAGAGAGTAGGGTATCGGGGCCATTGCTTAGGGAACCGACAAACTCAATAGCATAGCCTCGATTCTCCATTGCAGGCTGTAAGTCGATGCGATATCCTCCTGGTACGAAGTATCCATCGGTAATTGAGTCGCCTAGGGGCATGATTTTGATGGGACTATTTCCCGGTGAATCAGTGTTGCTGGAGAGGCTTGAAGGATCGGGATTTTGATTTTCCACGACAATTTTTGATGAATAACTAAGTTAACTACGCTTCAGTTTGTAGTGAGGACTTCAGTCCTTTTCCCTTTGTCTGAAGAAGGACTAAAGTCCTCACTACGAACCTGGATGAAGAAGGACTAAAGTCCTCACTACGAACCTGGATGAAGAAGGACTAAAGTCCTCACTACGAACCTGTCAATGCAGCAATTCTTCTAGTTTTTGCTGGTTCCACAAATACTGATAAAGCCCTGTTTCCTTTACCAATTCTGCGTGAGTGCCGCTTTGCACTATTTCTCCCTTTTCCATGACGAATATGCGATCGGCACTCGCGGCTGCTGACATTTGGTGCGAGATGAAAATTACGGTTTTGCGATCGGTTCCGGTTGCCAAGTTCTGCAAAATATCGGTAGCAGTTTGATTGTCCACGCTGGAAAGAGCGTCATCTAAAATTAGCACGGGAGCGTCAACTAACAAGGCTCTAGCTAGTGCTGTTCGCTGCCTTTGTCCGCCGGATAAGGTAATGCCGCGCTCGCCGACAACTGTTTTGTACTGTTGCGGAAAGTTGAGGATTTCGGGGTGGATTTGTGCCTGTTTGGCGGCTGCTTCAATCTGGGGTTCTTCTGCTAAAGGATTGCCGTAGCGGATGTTATTCTTGATGGTAGTACCGAACAGAAAGCTTTCTTGGGGCACGTAGGCGATCGCCCCGCGCAACTCCCTCAACTTCACCTCGGTAATATCCTGCCCGTCTACAAACAACTCACCCGCATCGATATTCAGCAAGCGCGGCAGGGCATTAGCCAAGGTTGATTTGCCAGAACCGATCGCCCCAACAATCGAGACTGTTTCGCCCGGTTTGATGGTAAAATTGACATCTTTGAGCGCGGGTATCTTAGCGCCTGGATAGGTATAATTCAAATTGCGAGCGACTATTTCACCTTTGACAGGAGTTGGCAAGTCCGCTGCATCGGGAGCATCCTTAATTTGCGGTTCCACAGTCAAAATTGATTCTATGCGATCGACACTGACTTCTCCGCGCTGGTAAGCAGTAATGGTGAAACCCAACAGCGCCGTGGGAAATACCAAACGCTCGACATAAATCAGCAATGCCACAAAATCGCCGATGCTAATTTCGCCCTTAGCAATTGCTCCGCCACCTGCTGAAAGTAGTACCAACAAACTGATGCTGGCTAAACCGCCTAACAGTGGAAAAATAAAGTTTCGAGTTTGGGCTAATGTCAAATTGGCTGATAGCAACTTGGCGTTACAATCGCGAAAAGCTCGACGTTCGTTTTCTTCTTGAGCATAGATTTTAATTACGGACATTCCGCTCATATCCTCTTGAATTAAATCGCTCATCGCCGATAGTTCTTCTTGGACTGCTAGTTGCTGGATGCGAAGTTTGTCGCTAAATAACTGTACCAAAACTAGCATTAATGGATAAACTGCGATCGCCAACAGCGTCAGCCGTACATTAATCCCCAGCATCACCGGCAAAGTCAAAGCATAAGCAAAGGCTGTATTCGCCAAACTCAGCACTGCAAAACCCACCAAGCGGCGAATATTGTCCAAGTCGGAAGTAGCGCGATTAATTAAATCCCCTACAGTATTGGCAGCAAAATAAGACGGTTCTAATGTTAATAAATGATTAAATATTTGCTGTTTGAGGTCAAATTCTACTTGACGCCCGACGCCAAACAGCAGAATCCGCGATGCCATCCGAATTCCCCACATGATTGAAGCTAGTACGAGAATCAGTATCACGTAGTTGAAAACTTGGTCAAATTTAGTCGCCACTTGGAGTGTGTCAACTGCATTCCGAATCAGTAGGGGAATGTAAACGCCCACAGCATTGACAATTAATAAGGAAAAAACGCCCCAGAATGTCGGTTTCCAGTGCGGGCGCATATAAGAAATGAGTTTTTGCAGTCGAGAATAACGAGCCATAGGTATAACAGTTGACAGTTGACAGTTGACAGTTGACAGTTAGTACCGAATTTAACCGTTGATGCGTATAGCAGTTGACAGTTGACAGTTGACAGGGGGCACTCCAATATCCGATCGGGCGATATGTCACAAACCACATTATATCTATGAGGACACGGCAGTGCCGTGTCCCTACAGCGGGTATGTAGGGACACGGCAGTGACGTGTCCTGGGCCACCGTTGGGGCCCGCCCTTTTCCCCAAATCCGCCCCCGCCAGCCCCACACTTCTGAGGGACACGCTACAATCTAAAGTCGATCGACTTAGCACTCAGAGTCAGAGAGTGCTAAATTTGCTAATGTAAGCGCAAGGAGACAAACATGACCAAAATAGTTGCATTTAGCGACAAATCTCGGCGGGCACTGGAACGCGGCGTCAATCAACTCGCCGATGCAGTCCGCATTACCTTGGGCCCCAAAGGCCGGAATGTCCTACTCGAAAAGAAATTCGGCACTCCCCAAATCGTTAACGACGGTATCACCGTTGCTAGGGAAATCGAACTCGAAGATCCTCTAGAAAATGCTGGCGCTCGCTTAATTCAAGAAGTCGCCTCCAAAACTAAAGATATCGCAGGCGACGGCACCACCACCGCTACCGTGATTGCCCAATCCCTCATTCGCGAAGGTTTGAAGAATGTCGCAGCAGGCGCCAATCCAGTCGCACTGCGCCGCGGGATTGAAAAAACGATCGCCCATTTAGTCCTAGAAATCGCTAAATTAGCGAAACCAGTCGAAGGATCTGCCATTGCTCAGGTCGCCACTGTCTCCGCCGGTAACGACGAAGAAGTCGGCGACATGATTGCTCAAGCAATGGAAAAAGTCACCAAAGATGGCGTCATTACTGTTGAAGAGTCGAAATCTCTGTTGACAGAATTGGAAGTTGTCGAAGGGATGCAGTACGATCGCGGATATCTTTCCCCGTATTTCGTCACCAACAACGATCGCATGGAAGTTGAGTACGAAAACGCTCGCATCCTGATTACCGACAAAAAAATTAACTCCATTCAAGAACTAATTCCGCTTCTTGAAAAAGTTGCCCGCACCGGTTCACCGCTGATCATTATCGCCGAAGATATTGAAGGTGAAGCTTTGGCAACTTTGGTCATCAACAAAGCACGCGGTGTATTGAATATCGCAGCTACCAAATCTCCTGGTTTTGGCGAGCGACGCAAAGCCATGCTACAAGATATCGCCGTTCTGACCGGCGGTCAACTGATTTCTGAAGAAGTCGGACTCAGCATTGATACCGCAACACTAGAAATGCTCGGTACCGCCCGCAAAATTACGATCGACAAAGAAAACACCATCATTGTCGCTGGCGACGAACACAAAGCAGACGTGTTATCACGGATCGAGCAAATCCGCAAGCAGCTAGCAGCGACGGATTCTGACTACGATAAGGAAAAATTAACCGAACGCATTGCCAAACTTGCTGGCGGTATTGCTGTAATTAAAGTAGGCGCAGCTACCGAAACCGAACTCAAGGATCGCAAACTCCGCATTGAAGACGCCCTCAACGCTACTAAAGCTGCTGTGGAAGAAGGTATCGTCGCTGGAGGCGGTACGACGCTGATTCACCTGATTACAAAAATTGATGCCATCAGAAGCACTTTAGACGCTGAAGAGCAAATTGGCGCTGATTTGGTTGCAAAAGCTTTGGAAGCACCTTTGCGTCAAATCGCTGATAATGCCGGTGTTGAAGGTTCGATCGCGATCGAGCGAGTGCGGGCTAGCGAGCTGAACATTGGCTACAACGCTCTCACCGACGTTTACGAAGATATGATTGCCGCTGGAATTATCGATCCGGCTAAGGTAGTGCGATCGGCTTTACAAAATGCCGGTTCCATTGCTGGCATGGTTTTGACCACTGAAGCTGTAATTGTCGAAAAACCCGAGAAGAAAAAAGCTGGTGGCGACATGGGCGACATGGGCGGCATGGGCGGCATGGGCGGCATGGGCGGCATGGGCGGCATGGGCGGCATGGGCGGCATGGGCGGCATGGGCGGCATGGGCATGATGTAGTCATTAGTCATCAGTCATTAGTGCGAACGTCCCCCCCCCGAGCGAACGGGGAGCATCTGGGTTTTGCATTTGTAGTGCTGTCCCGCTCGCGTGCTTTATAAAGCACGCGAGCGGGGACAGCACTGAAAGAAAAAATGCTTTTTGCAAAAATGAGATGCTCCCGAGCGAACGTTATTAGTCATCAGTCATCAGTTAGCAGCTAAAAACTGCCTGGTGACTGCTGGCTTTTGATCCCAAAAATGTCTCTAGCGTCTTTCGGGTGCGCACTGCCCACCTGAAGCTATTAAAGATTTTTCCAAGCAAACGCCTCTTTCCCCATCTCCCCCTCTCCCCCTCTCCCTCTCTCCCCCTCTCCCCATCTCCCCCTCTCCCCATCTCCCTCTCCCCCTCCCTCTTCTCCTTTTGTATCCGATGCGTCTTGTTGAAAAAAAGAGCAGATGCTCTAATTAAGTTATATTCCAAAACATACTATTTCCTGAAATTTTTTGTATTATAGGGAACGGGCCGAAAATTGTACCGGGAACGCCAGCAGTAAAGTGCGAAAAAATATTTGAGTGAGTTAAACTAACTTTAGGAAAAATTTAAAGCTTAACTTGCAAGTGATCAAAAAATACCCATGCAGGAAGTTATCAACTCGTTACAGTCTTTTTTCTCTGACTCTGTTGATGCTTTCCTAGAGTGCGATCGACAGCAAAAGTACATATCGATTAATCCTGTAGCTGCTGCTTGGATGGGATTGGATCCGGCTGAAGCAGTCAACAAAACGAATCGGGAATTGTTGAAATTATATCCCAATAATACAGCTCTAAAAAATATAATCTCTCAGATTGATTCCTGCCTGCAACAAGTATTTATCACAGGGGAAAAAAAGCTGGCAATTCACGAGGTGACGGCGGCAGATGGCGGGATTAAAATTTACGAAACGGCTTACACGCCAGCGCTGGATGTCGCTAACAATCAGATGCGGGTGTTGGGTGTCGGTAGAGATATAACCAGGCACTACCGCTGGCAGCAGCAGAAAACTCAACAGTTGCGTCGCTCGAATCATTTACTGTGGTTGAATGCAGCTAACAGTCCCCTGGCAATGGTAGGCTGGGATGAGAATTTTCGGATCGTTCAGTGGTCGAAACGTGCTGAAGAAATATTTGGCTGGACTTCCGATGATATGCTGGGCAAGCATTTCGGCGATTTGGATTTGGTTTGCGAGGACGATCGAGAGGCTGTAAGTGCGATCGAACTCGAACTAGCCTCCGGTAACGGCAATACTTCAATCAATCAAAATAAAACCAAATGCGGACAAGTTATTTGGTGTCGTTGGTTCAACTCGATTATTCGCAGCGGCGACACTTTTACAGTGCTTTCTTTGGTGGAAGATATCACGGATCGCAAACGGCTGGAAGCAGAAAAAGCCCAAGCTTCTCGCCTCACAGCAATGGTAGCCGATGTCGGTATTGCCCTCACCAAACACCCTCAAGATATCCTGCTTCCCTGTTGCGAGGCAATGGTACGAAATCTCGATGTCGCCTCTGCTGAAATTTGGACTTTTAACTCTCAATACAATATTTGCGAGTTGCAAGCAACCTCTGGAATCTACAGCCGCACAGACGAGGTTGCTAGATTTATTCAAAATAAGGTTAACTCGATCGCCGAACAGCAAAAACCACTATTTGACTGCCGATTTGAACTGAATCATTTGGGGCTAGAGGAGCAAGAATGCGGGGAAGCCACGCCAGCACACAGTTCGCAATTAGCAATTATCGACAGCAGTCACAATCGGGGAAATTGCCAAATCCCCAAGCAAATTCTTACCTTCGCCGGCTATCCTTTAATTGTCGAAGAAAGGCTAGTGGGAGTCATGGTAATTGTCAGCCACCAGTCGCTGACAGTACCCTTTGAAGAAACTTTAGGATCCGTTGCCGATGTCATCGCTTTAGGCATCGAACGCAAGCGTGCAGAAGCTGAATTAAAATCAGCTAGAGGGTTCCTCAATTCCGTAGTAGAAAATCTGCCGTTGGGAGTTTTTGCTAAAGATGCTTCTTCGCTAAAATTCGTGCTGTGGAATAAGGCGGGGGAAACGATCGCAGGTGTGACATCTCAAGAGGCGATCGGCAAAAATGACTACGATATTTACCCGAAAGAGCAAGCTGACGTTTTTACCGCTCAAGACAGGGAAATATTGACCAGCCATCACAACCAATCTCTGGTTAAAGAAATAGCCGAAGAGCCGATCCAAACTCGCCACAAAGGTATGAGAATACTGCACACCCGCAAAGTGCCAATTCTCGACGCTCAGGGCGAGCCTCAGTACGTTTTGGGGATTACAGAAGATATCACCGAACGCAGGCAGGTAGACGAAAGCGTGCGCCTCTACGACCAAATTGTCGAGAATATGCAAATTGGTTTGTACGTCTACCATTTGGAAAATATAGACGATGATAGCACCTTGAGGGCGATCGCCTCGAATCCCGCTGCTACGCGGTTTACCGGGCTAGAAATGGCCGACGTTTTGGGCATGACAATCGACGAGATTTTTCCGCATTTGCGATCGAAAAACATTCCCCAAGCATTTGCTGAAGTAATTCGCAACCAAAAAGCTGTAGAAGTTGAAGATATTGACAGCGACGAATCGGGAAAAATAACTCGTGCTTTTTCTATTAAAGCTTTTCCGTTACCTAACAACTCCGTAGGCGTGGCATTTGAAAACATTACAGATCGCAAGTGCCTGGAAGTAGAACTGCAAGTAGCATTGGCACAAACCGAACGTTCGGAACAACTTCTGCGGACGGTAATCGACAAAACCAGTGACTGGATTTTTGCCAAGAATAAACAATTTCGCTACATTTTGGCCAACAACAGTTTAGCCGAAGCGATCGGTAAAACAGTCGAAGAAATAATTGGCA
This sequence comes from Microcoleus sp. PH2017_09_SFU_O_A, assembly GCF_020738625.1. NCBI lineage: Bacteria > Bacillati > Cyanobacteriota > Cyanophyceae > Oscillatoriales > Microcoleaceae > Microcoleus > Microcoleus sp. PH2017_09_SFU_O_A. The sequence continues at coordinate 15,014 of NZ_JAEQCF010000036.1, read as the reverse complement.
AATCAGATTTAGAATTAGGATTCTCAGAAGAGCTAGTATTTGGAAATTCCGCACAAAATATCCGAGGATTTCGCACAGACGACTCTGCTGTACTGGCAGGCGAAATCATCCACAATCCCTGCGATGCCGCAACAGTTGCTGATGGTTCAATACATATTTTAGATACCAAAAAAGTCCCTCTGCGCGATACTGAAGGTAATATATTTGCAGTGCTAGGTTTTACTAACGATATTACAAAACGCCATGAATCGGAAGCAGCTTTGCGTAGGAGTGAAGCCAGATTTAGGTCTTTGGTTGCTAATATTCCCGGGGTGGTTTATCGCTGGCAGTGCGATTTTTCAACAAGTTTTATTAGCGAGGCAATTTACTTAATAGCGGGCTACCCGGCTGGGGATTTTATTTCGCGTTTGGACAGCAAAGGCAGAACTTTTGCTAGCATTATTTACCCCGAAGATTTGGCAAAAGTAGAAGCAACTATTCGGCAAGGAATAGAAAATAAACAGTCTTATAATTTAGAATACCGCTTGCTAGCAGCAGACAGCACCGTTAAATGGGTGTGGGATAAAGGTTCTCCAGTGTTCGACGCCGATGGGAGCGTTTCCTGTTTGGATGGGGTAATTTTGGATATTAGCGATCGCTACTACGCCCAAGAAGCATTGCGCCAAAAAACTTCTGAGTTGGAATCTGTTTTTCTAGCATTGCCGGATCTGTATTTCCGCCTCAATGCTGACGGCATTATTTTGGATTATTTGTCAGGAAATTCAGGGGATTTGTACCTGAATTCCGACTCTTTTCTTGGCAAACAAGTGACCGATATATTGCCAACAACCGCCGCTAGCCAGCTAGAACAGGCTCTACTGGAAGTTGCCAAAAATAGAACTCCAGTTAGTCTAGAGTATTCCCTATCCATGCCGTCTGGGGAAGAAACCTATGAAGCGAGATTGCTACCTTTTAACTCGAATCAGGCAATAGTTATCGCCCGCAATATTACCAAGCGCAAACAAGCCGAATCAGAATTAAAAGATAAAAATCGCGAACTAGAGCAAACCTTGGAACAATTAGGCCGGACTCAAGCTCAATTAATTCAAGCAGAAAAAATGTCGAGTTTGGGACAGCTAGTAGCCGGAATTGCTCACGAAATCAATAATCCTGTTAGTTTTATTTACGGCAATATTATTCACGCTAACGAGTATGCAAAAAATTTGCTGCAACTGTGTAGTTTGTATCAAAAAAATTACCCGCAACCAGTGACGGAAATCGCGAATTTTGCTCAAGAAATAGAAGTAGAATTTATGCAAGAGGATTTCCCGAACCTGCTGAATTCAATTGAAAATGGAGCCGATCGCATTCGCGAAATTGTTCTGTCTTTGCGAAATTTTTCCCGGCTGGAAGAATCTGATATTAAGCGTGTTGATATTCACGAAGGAATTGACAGCGCGCTGTTAATTTTGCAACACAAAATCAAAGAAAATGGTAAAAATCGCCAGATTGAAATAGTCAAAGAATATGGAATACTGCCACCGATACAGTGCTATGTCGGACAGTTAAATCAAGTGTTTATGAATATACTAAGTAATGCAATTGATGCTTTGGCAAATGTTAGAAATAGAAAATTGGAATTCGCGAGTGCAACGGATGGGGAACGGCAAAACTTTCCTACTTTACCTTTGGCTTGTGACGCATTTCCTTTGATTCGGATTCGCACGGAGGTGTTGGATAACAATCGAGTGGCGATCGCAATTTCGGATAACGGGTCGGGAATGGCAGAGTCTGTTAAATCTCGGATATTTGACCCGTTTTTTACTACTAAACCCGTCGGTAAAGGTACTGGTTTGGGACTGTCCATCTCCTATCAGATTGTGGTGGAAAGACACAGGGGCAAGCTGGACTGTATTTCCGCGCCCGGTGGTGGCACTGAATTTGCGATCGAGATTCCTATTAAGCAAAGGTAATTGGTAATTGGTAATTGGTAATTGGTAATTGTAATTGGTAATTGGTAATTGGTAATTGGTAATTGGTAATTGGTAATTGGTAATTGGTAATTGGTAATTGGTAATTGGTAATTGGTAATTGGTAATTGGGGGTGCATCTGGCGCAAGGCGAATATATCCGTAGGGGCGAAGCATGACCGCAATCAATATGAGATGATAACTAATAACTTATATGCGGTCATGCTTCGCCCTCTTCCTCTTCCAAAACCAGATGCACCCGTGATTGGTGATTGGTGATTGGTGATTGGTGATTGGTTATTTAATATAGCGGAGGCAAAACAACAGATTTATTATAAAACATTTATTTGGCTGCGATAATTATACAAAAAAAACTGGTTTTCGATACCTCCCTAATAAGTCACTTTCAAACTTATTCATGCCAGATTTAATTGGTAATTATCCAAAAAAAATGATAACCTAATTAAAGATACTAAAAGTAAGGAATATCAACATGGTATACAAAAGCATACATACTTCTAGTGCCGTCACCAAACCAATTAAAGATGATGATGATTCCTACGTTGACTATTTTTATGACGATCCGGGAGCGCTACCGGGAACTCTCGATTTAGAACCCGATGCGCCACCTCCTGAGATTGTATTAATTGACTATTGCGAGACAGGAGCTACCCGAGTCCAATTGGCAAATCCTAGAGAAGCTGCTGCCTATTTAGATACAGAATCTGTTTCTTGGGTGGATATGTTGGGATTGGGAAACAAAGAAACCTGGAGACAAATGGGCGAAGTATTTAATTTGCACGTTATGGCTCAGGAAGATGTAGTTAATGTTCCTCAACGACCGAAAGTTGTAGACTATGAAGAACACCTTTTAATCATTGCTTGGATGGTGATGATTAAACCAAATTCAGATAATTTTCATAAAGAACAAGTAAGTTTTATTTTGGGCAAGCATTACCTACTAACTGTTCAAGAAGAACCGGATTATGATTGTTTTGACCCGGTGCGAGTTCGCATTCGCAAAGGACAAGGAACTATTCGCAAGCACAAAGCAGATTATCTGGCTTATACTCTCCTAGATTCGATTATAGATGGATTTTTCCCTGTATTAGAAGTTTACGGAGAGCGGATTGAAGAGTTAGAGGATGAAGTGGTGGTGCGCCCAACGCGAAAAACTCTTGAAAAAATTTATAAAATCCGGCGAGAATTGCTGACGCTGCGCCGCGCCATTTGGCCGCAGCGGGATGCAATTAATGTTTTGATTCGCGATAGCAGCGATTTGATTAGTCCTGAGGTGCGAATTTATCTGCGCGATTGTTACGATCACACGGTGCAGGTGATGGATATGGTGGAAACTTATCGGGAGTTGTCTTCGGGTTTGATGGACGTTTACTTGTCTTCAGTGGGGAATAAAATGAATGAAATCATGAAATTGCTGACGGTGATTTCGAGTATCTTTATTCCTCTTACTTTTGTGGCGGGAGTATACGGGATGAATTTCAATACAGAGAAATCACCGTTGAATATGCCGGAACTGAATTGGTATTTTGGCTATCCACTTTGTTGGGGGCTGATGCTAGCGATCGCCTCTACTTTAGTTTACTTCTTTTGGCGGCGCGGATGGTTTGAGAATTTTTCTACTCTTAAGGATGACTGAACCCAGGAATTCGATAGAATGCGATCGCCACCCAGGACATTTTTCGGGAGAGGGTGTTGATATGTTTGTTAGCTCTGATTTATTTTAATGGGAGATGCTTCGGTTCAGGTACAATAAATCTGGGGAAAAAGTAGGCGCAGGCGGTTGCGGATTAGCGAAAGCTAGTCTGAGGAAAGTCCGGGCTCCCGAAAAACCAAACTTGCTGGGTAACGCCCAGTGCGAGCGATCGTGAGGATAGTGCCACAGAAAGATACCGCCCCCCATTTAGAGATTGCAGATTGGAGATTGGAGATTGCATCAAAAATCGATCGTCAAAAATCGCAAAGTGTTAGGGGTAAGGGTGCAAAGGTGCGGTAAGAGCGCACCAGCAGCATCGAGAGGTGCTGGCTAGGTAAACCCCGGTTGGGAGCAAGGTCGGAGGGACTATGGTTGGTTTTTTACCGGTTCCGTTCTTTGGTACCGCTTGAGGCGTCTGGTAACAGGCGTCCCAGATAGATAACTGCCCTCGAAAACTGCTTGCAGTTGAGAGAACAGAACCCGGCTTATGTCCGACTTTTTCCCCTCCAATTTTTCGGTAAGGTTCGCCCATCAGCACCCGCACAAATATTTGGGTAACGGAACATTTGGTTTTGTAATGACAAGCTTTTTTCTTAAAATGAATTTGATATTCTTTTCAACAATTCATGCTACTTTATACAAGCTCTAAACCTGGATAGTCATCAGCAAAGGAAATTCGCAATTATAATAAAATCCTAAATGCCCAATCCCCAATCCCCAATCCCCAATCCTAAATCCCCAATCCTAGGGTGCATCTGGTTTTTCAAGAGGGCGAAGCATGACCGCATATAAATTATTAGTTATAATCTCATATTTACTGCGGTCATGCTTCGCCCCTACAAACATATTTGCAAAACCCAGATGCACCCCAATCCCCAATCCCCAATCCCCAATCCCCAATCCTAAATCCTAAATCTAAAATCTAAAATCTAAAATCTAAAATCTAAAATCGTATGATTTATCCAGGTCGCCAAAAGCAACTTGAAATATTAATTGAAAAATTGGGGCTACCGAAGGATGCTTCGATCAAATGGCATCTTGTAGATTTAGCTTTGACTCATGCTAGTGCGTCTGCTAAGGCAAATTACGAGCAATTAGAGTTTGTCGGCGATGCTGTGGTGCGGCTGGCGGCTTCGGAATTGTTGTTTGAAATTTATCCTGACTGTGCGGTGGGGGAATTTGCTGCTATTCGATCGATCTTGGTGAGCGATCGCATCCTTGCTAAAATCGCTGACAGTTACGGGTTCGATCGCTATTTAATCGTTTCCAGCAGCGCCGCCTCGGACAAAACAGGCGCAGTGCCCAGGCTGGCAGATTCTTTGGAAGCCTTGCTAGCCGCCCTTTATTTGAGTGCCCAGACGTTAGAATTAGTTCGCCCTTGGCTCGATCCTCACTTTCAGCGCCTAGCGGCGGAAATTCGCAGCGATCCCGCCCGCCAAAACTACAAAGCTGCCCTCCAGGAGTTGACTCAAGGCAAATATAAAACTTTGCCCAAATATAGCGTGCGAGAAACCGGGACAGTACAGGGCGGCGAGGATCGTTTTACCGCCGAGGTTCACATTCAGGGAGAGTTGGTAGCAGAGGGAAAAGGTCGATCGATCAAAGCGGCCGAACAAGCAGCGGCTCAGGCAGCTTTCAATAAATTAGTCAGTAGTGAGTTGACAGTTGACAGTTGACAGTTGACAGTTGTAATTGGGGATTGGGGATTGGTAATTGGTAATTGGTAATTGGTAATTGGTAATTGGTAATTGGTAATTGGTAATTGGTAATTGGTAATTGGTAATTGGGGATTGGGTGCAGCGGCTTGTGCAAGCAAATATGTTTGTAGGGGCGATCGCATGACCTCCGTCAATATGAGATTATAACTAATAAATTATATGCGGTCATGCTTCACCCTCTTCAAAAACCAGATGCACCCTTGGGGATTGGGGATTGGAATTGGCATTTTTTAGGATTCAAAGAGATCCAATTATTACCAATAATGCTATAATGGGTGTGCGATTCTTGAAATTATCATCAATGAAAATCGGAATAGCTGTATTGGGTGCCGGACGCTGGGGAGTTAACCTAATTCGCAACTTTCTCGAACATCCCAACAGCGAAGTTTTAGCGGTGGTAGACCCGAATCGAGATTCATTGGTGGCTGTCCAAAAACAGTTTCATCTGCATCCCTCGGTGATTCTAGCTACCGATTGGTCACAAATAGAAGCATTGCCGGGACTAGATGCTGTGGCGATCGCCACTCCAGCCTCCACACACTACACCCTCGCAACCGCCACGCTGCAACAAGGCTACCACGTCTTAGTAGAAAAACCCCTCGCCCTCAACCTCAGTGAAGCAATAGAACTCTGTAAATTAGCCCAAAAACAGCAGCGACAACTCTTCGTCGATCACACTTATCTGTTTCATCCCGCAGTCGATCGCGGCCAAACGATTATTCAGCAGCATCAACTCGGAACCTTGCGCTACGGTTACGCCCAGCGCACCCATTTTGAACCCGTGCGGCATGATGTTGATGCCCTTTGGGATTTGGCCGTTCACGATATCGCTATTTTCAATACTTGGCTGGAACAAACCCCTATTCAAGTCAGGGCGACTGGTACTGTATTTCCGAAGTCAGAAGTCAAAAGTCAGGGGGAAGAAGCAATAAATCAAGCAGAAGGATTAGCAGATTTAGTTTGGGTAACGCTGACTTATCCCGACGGATTTCAAGCATTCATTCACCTGTGCTGGCTAAATCCCGACAAACAGCGGCGCTTAACAGTTGTTGGCAGTTTGGGAACTTTGATTTTTGATGAAATGTCGCCGGAAACTCCTCTAATTTTGCAGCGTGGTGGTTCAAATCGGGGGGGCGATGAGGATAATTTTGGCGAAAGTGCGTTAGCGAAGCCCGCCCCTACGGGGGCTACGCCAACGAAGAGGATCGCGTCGCCACCCACAAATCTCAGGTACCGGGAAGTGTTAAATTTAGAACCAGCAGAGCCACTGCGGCGAGTGTGCGATCGTTTCCTCAACTGCGTGCAAACAAATACCCCTTGTCCTAGCTCTTCCGGTGCGGCTTCCGTCGAATTAATCCGCATTCTCAGCACTTTGAGCAAATCCCTCGAACTTGGCGGACAGCCCCTGATACCATTTTAGATTTTAGATTTTAGATTTTAGATTAAGAAAATTATATTATAGCGGTTCTCAGAAAGATGAGGTACGTTGTTGGGCTTCAGCCCTCTTAGTTTAGTGGTTATACAAGATGTCAGTCATACCTCATCTTTTTGAGAAAGGCTATATGTCCGTTGGAACGATCGCCCTAAAATTGGTTTGTAGTGAGGAATGCGAGTCCTCATAAAAATCCGAGGACTCCCATTCCTCACTACCAACATTTTTTGTAATTCACCAGACATAATATCAGTCATAACTTTTGAAATTTCCCTTTTCCTTTACCAAGTCCGGGCTGTGAAAATAAAAACTTGACTGCTGATTGACAGGCAAAGAAATCATCACCGCAGTACCTTGATCCACACCCGCGCTGTGCAGGGTAATGCTTCCGATCATAGATTCCATGATCCTTCGGGAGATAGCCAAGCCCAAACCGTTACCGCCAAACTTGCGAGTTGTAGAACCATCCGCCATCACAAAAGGTTGAAACAATTTCTGCTGCTGCTCGGGATCTATACCAACTCCGGTATCTTTAATTGTCACCACAACCCAATCGCTTTGGGTGTTGTTGGCGATCCTCTCCGAGGGCTGCGCTAACGCATTTTCCGGCACACTCCCGTTAAAACTACCAGAATTAGTCCTGGCTTCTAACCGCACAGATATACTAATGCTGCCCGACTCTGTAAACTTAACGGCATTGCTCAACACGTTTAAAAATACCTGTTTTAGCTTCTCCGGATCCGCATGAACAATAATCGGATCGTGAGCAGGTGGCAAGTTTAATTTTAAACCTTTTTCCTCAATTTGAGCCGCTTGCAAATCAATCGCGTCTTCAAGTACCTGAGTAATATCAACTACTTCTAACATCAGGGAGAAAGTGCCGGATTCTATTTTAGCAATGTCCAAAATATCATTAATAATATTGAGCAATTGCATTGAAGAGTCATGGGCGCGCTGCAAGAACTCCATCTCTTCATCTCGGTCATCGCAGTAGCCGTCACGCACAATTTGAATAAAACCAATAATTCCGTTGAGTGGCGTTCTCAATTCGTGAGAAATATTTCCCAAAAATTCATTTTTTAACTGATTGGCAACTTGCGCTTCCTTGGTTGCGATTTCCAATTCTCCTGCCCAGGTTCTGAGGCGCTGCACCATGCTGTTGAGAGCTTCTGATAGTTGATTAAATTCTCTAATTTGAAAATTTTCCGGCACTGCTAGGGGCGCTTCTGCTGTATCCACTGTCTGCGCGTAGTCTCTCAGTTTTTCCAAAGGACGCGCTAAGTCGCGAGACAGATATAAAGTCGCGATGATACTAGCAGCAACCAAACCCACAATTAAATTAAATAAAACTTGCTGAATTTCTTCCAAACCTGACAGAGCATAATCTAAACGAGAGACAGCTAAAATAATCCACTTGCTGTTCTCCTTTCTAGTTGAAGGACTCGGGATAGCAGCGTATCCTGCTAGCAACTCTACGCCATTTCTTTCAAAGGAAAATAGGTGGAGAAAAGCCTGTCCGCCAGCCATCGCCCTTCTGAGAATACTTTTTAGTCGATCGGCATCTGCCTCAGCATCGATATTGCGGCCCACGCGGTTGATATTCGGATGCGCCAAAATCGTCCCATCTTGGTCGATCGCCACCGTATAGCCAGCTAGAGAACCCTTCGGAGCACTGGTTTGCACCGGCAGGGCCGACTGCAAACTCAAAGCATAACTCAACTGCCGGGTGTTGCCCCGACGAGTGTAAACTGGAGCGCTCAGCACCAAACTAACTTGGCTGTCGCGAGCTTCTTTACTCGCATCTGGAAAATCCTCACCACCCGAAGCCACCTTCTTGCTGCTGGCTTTTCCCTGTCGCTGGAGAGGCCACGACAGACTGATGTAAACGCTCTTGTCATCCAGCAGAGTTTGCTGCTGCTGCACAGGCGGCCAAAACTTGGCAGGTAGCGACTGAATCGGCTGCTGCCCGCAAGTGCTAGCTATCACTTGATTTGTCTGTACATTAGTCAATTGCAAGCAATCAACCTGGGCTGGCAACCGCTGCCCTAATTGCGCGATAAACTTTTGATAATCCTTCGGCTCTACAGACTGCAACATTGAGTTTTCCGAAGCGCCGATCAGATTGGACTTCAGCGATTTCGACCACTGTTCAATAGTTTCTGCTTTTCTGACTGCACTTTCTGTCAAGTTTAGACGAGCAGTTTCCAGAAGCGTCGAGCGTGCCTTGCGATAGGTAACATACTCCCCCACCAGTAGAACAGGTACGCTGAGCAACAAAATCCGCGACAGTAAAATACGGCGAAAGGAGGATTGACCTAACTTAACCATAGGACATATCAAAATTAAGGTGCAACACCAACAGCGACCATAGTGCAATCAACCAGACGGAAAGCGCGAATCGGTCTAGGGTGCCCTGCTGACCAGACAACACAGCTTCAAAACAACATTTAAACACAATTATAGAAGCCACTGTAGTAATCTCGATTCTAAGTGTGCAACACAAAACTTACTCAAATCAAGCATTTGGCTTAAATTGACGTTTGCTTCCTGCTTCAACCAAGGATGACGGCATCTTGTTGTTCGCAGGCCTTAATTGGGCGCTTGCCTCAGGTACAATGCTCTGGCGGGCATTTTCCAGAATTATTGCTGCATTTAGATTGCAATTGAGGGAAACACCACATCGATCGCAGCTATATACAGGTTCCTTGAGAGGCATTTGCTGAATATTGCCACAGCAAGAACAGGTTTTAGACGAAGGAGACCACCTGTCAACCAGTTCTACCTTGGTTCCCCAAAATGCCACTTTGTAGGTCAAAATTCTGCGGAATTCATCAATACCTAAGCTCTCCAGGTCGATCGCTAATTTTTGATTAGCGATCGTGCCAGAGATATTGAGGTCTTCAATCCGAATCTGGTAGTATTTTCGGCTGATAATATCAGTTGTTATTTTTTTTTGCCCCAAAATTCGTCTGAGGTTAGCAATATCTGCGGGTTTTATTGGTAATTTTTGGTAGTATTTCCAGCCATTGTTAGATGCTCTAATTGTTTGAGTACGGTTCCCTGATTTCTGGTTGCGGTTGTACCACCGATTCTTGATCGACTTGATTTTTGATATTTTCAGGATTTGTGGTGCGATCGTGAATAAGCCATCTGACAACGTGGCAAAGCATTTGACACCTAAGTCAACACCAACAGTCTGAACTTGATGCACTCTGTGTAAATTTTTGTCATCAACAGGCAGATTCCAGGAGACCAACCCTTTGTCTGCTGCCCTAGAGATAGTGAATGTTTTGCTATAACTCACAAATGCTATTGGTTGCTTGAGTCTGAATTTTTCCAAACCAGGGATTGTGCTTTGCTTCCTCTTGAGTCGGACTTGGCGATTAGTAAATGGCATCATTGCTTCACCCTTTGCAGGATATACTCCTGATTTGTTTTTGCTGGTGAAACTATCACCTTTCTTTTTAAATTTGAATCGAGTCAAGCCTGATTTACCTAGTCGCCACCCTTGGATAGCTTTACCTAAATTATTCAGTGCTGATGGATAGATAGCTAATGGATAGCCTTTTATCCAAGCATACTCAGGCTTGATTTTTACCTGATTGGTAAAGACTTTCTGAATATCAGCTAATTGTTGAGAATCACTGGCTTTGATTTCTTCAAATTGCCATGACTGGGTTAGTATGGATAATCGCAAGTTATAAACAAGCCTCGCCAAACTTGCACAGCCATCTAGCAAAGAGCGTTCTTTATTATTCAGTTTTAGCTCTTGTTTCAGACTGTACATTGTTTTACCCTATTTGCAGGTATATCTGCAAATATATCAACAGCTAATAGAAAATGTCAATGACTTTCAAAAGGCACAATAGATTAGGTTTCCTCCCACACAATGAAGAACCATTTGATAAAATTCCACTACAAGCCAATGTAAAAGTAGGTGTGAGATCGAAAATAAAGGCGAGAGGGGATTGGCACAACCGTCTGAGACAAAAATTGGATGAATGGCTGCAATAATGGGAGCGAGATACGGAGATTTGAGGGATTTAGGCAGAAATTTTGCACGTCTGGTGACCAGTCTTTACTTAAAGATGCTCAGCAATTTGTTGGGCAAATGGCTGTGATTTGAATCACACTTCCATTTTCAATTCTCGGCTCGATTTGCAGCCGATCGCCCAGGGGTAAAATCTTTCAGGCTGACAGACGGCAGTGGGTTGAAGGTAGAATGGCATAGATGCACGGTTGCGACCGAAGGTAAGAGGCAAAAACTTGTGTCTCGGGCTAGCGATCGAGAGAGACTTCTGGCTCGATCGCACTTTGGGTCGCGAATGCCTTCGAGGGATACCCCATCAAATGGGCGATGCGAGATTTTGCACCCTGGGAAAGATTTTTTGTGACATAGGATTGATGCGGTAACAATAATTTACCTGTCAAACAATGAGACGATCGAGTCGCCGATCGACTCTCACAACCGTAATTCTGACGAACATTAGCCCAAACAGTGCATCCACGCCACGTCAATTTGCGACCTCGACAATAGTCTCATAGAGCGATGAAAAAAAACTCCACCAATTATACGTATTATTACACAAACAACCGTCCCAGATATCATCACGCTTATTTGGTATCTCCCCTTCTAGAAATGCTGGCGACACTTCAGGATGCCAGCCCGACAAAACTCCGAGTTTTGGATCTCGGCTGTGGCAATGGCAGCCTCAGTCACGTCATCGCAGAGTACGGCTGCGAAGTTGTCGGCGTTGACACTTCTGCACCCGGAATTGCCATCTCCCGTCAAAGTTTCCCAGAGTGTCAGTTTATCCAAGCAGATATTTATGAACTCCCCGATACCGATATGCTGAACTCATTTGATGTTGTCTTAGCCATTGAAGTAATCGAACACTTACTTTATCCGAAAGAACTGGCTAAAAATGCCAAATTATGTCTAAAGCCGGGAGGGATGCTAATTATTTCCACACCCTATCACGGCTATTTTAAAAACCTGATATTAGCTATTTCCGGCAAGTTAGAAAAACATTTTACCGTGCTTTGGGACAACGGACACATTAAATTCTTTTCAGTAAAGACCCTGACTAAATTATTGACTACAGAAGGATATACCGACATTAATTTTAAATTTGCTGGTCGGTGTCCCTATCTTTGGAAATCAATGCTATGTTCTAGTAAATTCAAAGAAAAACCTGAAAATCTATAAACTTTTATTGTTTTTAGTGGCGCTCAGTCAGCCGAATTAATTTCCTTAATTGACAATCAGCCATCAGTCCAAGTAAAAGATAAATTTCAGATTCAAAAATAAAATGACTGTTGGCGTTTGGCGCTCGAAAGGCTATGGCGGTTCTCGAAAAAGTAAAGTATGCCCACGGAAGCCACTCCAGGCCTATGCCTTATGTACCTCATCTTTTTGAGAAAGGCTATATTGTCGGGTCGGGGGTGCAAGTTCGATCGGGCTCGATCGGGCGAAAATGCCTGAAAAGACCAATGACCCATGACCCATGACCCATGACCCATGACCCATTAATCGCCTTTGCAATTCTTATTTTTTCCCTGACTTTTCCCTCAACATTCCACAGCGTTTCCACAGGCAAGTCTGAGGTTTTCCACAGATTTCAAAAAGTTTTCCACAGAAATTAACGGTACGGTCGGATCTTGCTGCGGAATTGGGGATTTCGTTAACCTCTTGCCAAATCCCTGATATAAACCTCTCATATGTAAACTTATGTAACAAAAAAGCCTCAAAAGGCTTATTTTTGCGTAAATCTTTTTTTTACATAAAGGAGTTTGTAATATTTTGCAACATTGACAAACCCACCTATTGATACGCACAATGATGCGACCGACCTAAAAAAAGCGCTCTGATTTCGGCTGTGCCTGTACCTGTATCCGGCCGAAAAGGGGGTTCTATTTTCAATTTATTAGCGAGACTAAAAAATGATGAACCCAACAGTCAGTATTTTTGCCGAAATTCCCGAAACGCTGCACGATTCTCTCAAAATTTACCTGGAAACTCATCCCGAATGGGATCTCGATCGAGTATTCTCCGCCTCCCTGTCGCTGTTTTTGTTGCAGAATGCCGATAGCGGTACGCCGGAAGCTTCCCGCAGCTACCGCCAAGCTGCCAGGGTTTATCTGGAAACTCTGTTTCAATCGCCTCAAGACTTGCACAGCAATAATGTAAGTCCTTTTTAGTTAAAGAGAGGGAGAGGGGGAGAGGGGGAGAGGGGAAGATTAATCGACAATTTTTGAGAAAAATGCTTTAGAAATACGGGAGAATTTACCGATTTTCAATTCCCGATTCCCAATTCCCAATTCCCGATTCCCAATTCCCAATTCCCGATTCCCGATTCCCAATTCCCGATTCCCGATTCCCGATTCCCGATTCCCGATTCCCAATTCCCAATTCCCGATTCCCAATTCCCAATTCGTTAATCTGCAAGCGGTTTTGCGGTATGCCCAGCAAAGAGCGAAAGCCGTGCAAACCCATGTAACATAAAGATTGCGATATTTTTATATATGTAACATGGAAGTTTTAGATACCTTGATTGTGGGTGCGGGGATTAGCGGTTTGAGTTTGGCGCACGCACTTCAAAAAGAAGCAACGAGTGCATCGCCACGGGCGATTTTGGTGGCTGAGAGTCAGGGACGTGTGGGCGGGAATATCACGACTGCGACAGGGGAGGGGTTTCTCTGGGAGGAGGGCCCGAATAGTTTTTCGCCGACGCCGGAGTTGCTGAAGTTGGCTGTGGATGTCGGCTTGAAGCAGGAGTTGATTTTTGCCGATCGCAAATTGCCTCGTTTTGTTTATTGGGAAAAGAAGCTGCAACCGGTGCCGATGACTCCTGGGGCGATGATTCAGTCTCAGTTGCTGAGTTTTCCGGGGAAACTGCGGGCGCTGTTCGGGGCTTTGGGGTTTGTGGGGCCGGCAATGGGTTCTCAACTTTCGCAGCAGGGTGATGAGGAAACTGTTTCTCAATTTTTCCGCCGTCATCTGGGAAAGGAAGTGATGCAGCGCTTGGTGGAACCTTTTGTGTCTGGGGTTTATGCGGGGGATCCCCAACAACTTAGCGCGGCGGCTGCTTTTGGCCGGGTAACAAAGATGGCTGATGCGGGTGGCGGGCTGGTGGCGGGGGCGCTGCTTTCTGCTAGGAAAAGACCCCCCCAACCCCCCCTTACCAAGGGGGGGCTAAAGACTGTTGCAGACCCGAATATTCCGAAGACTAAGCCGGGGGAGTTGGGCTCGTTTAAAGGGGGGTTGCAGGCTCTGCCAGAGGCGATCGCTGCGAACTTGGGCGATCGACTGAAACTCAACTGGCACCTGACTCGACTCGATCGCACGGAACGCGACACTTACATAGCTGTATTTTCTACGCCCGACGGACAGCAGGAAGTTGAGGCCCGAACCGTAGTTTTGACAACACCGGCCTATGTTACAGCCGAGTTGTTGGAGCCTCTGCAACCGTCCGTTAGCAGCGCTTTACAAGCTTTTACTTATCCTACGGTTGCCTCCGTTGTATTGGCATATCCGATGTCGGATCTCAAGGGTAAATTAGTGGGATTTGGAAATTTAATTCCGAGGGGGCAGGGAATTCGCACTCTGGGGACGATTTGGACATCGAGTTTATTTGCCGATCGCGCGCCTGCGGGCTGGCAAACTCTCACCAGTTATATCGGCGGGGCTACTGATTCGGGAATTGGCAATCTTGACGCCGAACAAATTGTTGGGGAGGTGCACCGAGATTTGTCTCAGATTTTGCTGAAGCCGGAGGCGGCGCAGCCGAAAGTGTTGACTGTGAAAATTTGGAAGCGGGCGATTCCTCAGTACAATTTGGGTCATTTCGATCGCCTGCAACAGATCGATCGGGGCTTAAAATCTTTGCCGGGGCTGTATTTGTGCACCAACTACTTTGGCGGTGTGGCTTTGGGAGATTGCGTGCGGAGAGGTTTTGAGCGGGCTCAAGAAGTGGACGAGTATTTGAACGGATAGTATCGATAGTTTTGAGTTGCTCCGGGTGAGCCACAAGCACTCGATCTAGCGCGTGGGAAGGGTTGGCTTACAAATATCTGGATGTCAATCGAAGATATTGGTTAACCAACCGCTCGTAAAAACCTGGACAAAGCTACCCAAAAGTAGTCAATGTTAGACATCTACGTTAGTAATTTTAGTCCACAGTCCTAAAACTACAGGAATA